>PKCQ01000591.1 GCA_002862265.1 Planctomycetaceae bacterium
ACTTGGCGTTGCATAGATATGTTCACTGGAAGTACCCTTTGCAGGAATGGGACTGACGCGAGTTCGAGATCACCGCAATGTTCACGCACGCAGCGACCTCCTAACCAACAAGACATGGACGTAATCAGTATAAACGCCCAGCGACTAACTTGCTGGCTTTGTGTTGCCAGTTTATGCGGCAATCACTGTCTCACATTGGTGCGGCGAGCCGTACGCAATAGCTTCGGAGGAAAGCAGGAAAGCATTGGACCGTGCTAGCGATTAGTTGTTTTAGTCAGCCGCATCACCGTGAGGCACAGGGCATTTCGCGAGTTAGCGAAGTGACCGCGGGCCCTCCGCGTAAATGCAGCATTACCAACGGAAGAACGGACCGTTGGTGCCGTCGGCCCGATGCTTAGCACTCTTGCAAGCAAATTACCGATCGGTTGGAAGCCTGCCCCCTGCATCCACTTAGGATTTTACAACCGAAAAGGCATCGCCCTGGTAGCTATCGCGCTGCTGCATAATGTCCTTGAGAGTCTGGATAATGGTGCCCTTGCCAAGACACCAATCTGGCGCGACCAGATTGGTCGGAGGTGCGTCTCCTGAAATGCGCTCGATCACCATCCAAGGTGGCAGCAGTTCCAAGAAGTCCGCGAGCACCTCCAAGTACTCGTCCATCTCCATCAGTTTGACTTCGCCACTACGAACTTGATCGGCGAGCTTTGTGCGTTCGACAGCGTACAAGTTGTGAATCTTGACTCCTTCGACATTCCACTCTGCAACTTGCCGCGCTGTATCCATCATCATTGCGTGGGTTTCGCCAGGCAGCCCGAGCATGATGTGCAAACTCAATTCAAAGTTTCGTCCCTGGCATCTTTGGATTGCGTCTACTGCTGCATCATGGTGGTGCCCGCGATTCATCCAATCCAAGCTCGCATTGTGAATCGTCTGGACGCCGAGTTCCAATGACACATACGTGTTTTCCGCATACTCGTCCACGAGATCCAAAACATCATCCGGCACACAATCGGGACGAGTGCCAATGATCAGTCCTACCACTCGTTCATCTTCCAAAGCCGTATCCCAGAGGATGCGCAGTTTATCGAGCGGTCCGTAGGTGTTGGTGGCGGGCTGGAAGTAAGCGATAAACTTCTCGCTATCGTAACGTCGCCTGAGGCCAGTGATTCCGCGTTCGATCTGAGACTGAATGGCATCGCGCCGAACTCGACGGCTAGGACTAAATGCTTTGTTGTCGCAAAAAGTACAGCCACCGGTTGCAACCGTTCCGTCTACATTAGGACATGTGAAGCCGCCATCCAGACTTATTTTCTGGACTCGCGTACCAAAGAGGTGCTGGTAATACACCTTCAAGGGAAAATAGCGATGCCCGAGTGCTTTCCAGTCAATATCCTGGTTGCTTCCCGCCATAATTTGCTCAAAATTGACGATAGTACCCAAACCACGTATTCTAAATGACGCGTTCCCTACAGAAAGTGGGGAAAGTGATCTTAGACCAACAGTTCTTGATGAGAATGCGCTGCCGGAGTTTCTTGCCTCTGTCGATCGTGGGACGTCCACCATGTCTGAAAACGAAGTTTACTATGGCGAATTAGTTCCAAGCGGTGGTGGCGACAACATCGTCCTCACCAAGGAAAAACTAATAATCGGTCGTCGCGAAACCTGCGACATCGTACTTCGTTTCTCCAATATCTCCGGGCAACATGCCCGAATGAACTTGGAACAAGGATACTGGTTTCTGAAAGATCTTGGCAGTCGAAATGGCACCAAAGTCAATGGTTACAAGATCTCGCGAAAGCGATTGGATCCTGGTGCCGTCATTTCCATTGCCAAACACACCTTCACCATGGAATACAGTCCCGAAGATCTCGGAGCCTTCGGACCTCCACCAGCCGACGACGACCAAATTGAAGAAGTCTTGCGACGTGGACTGATGGATCGAGCAGGACTCGCAAGACGGGATCAGTCGAATCGCTTCCAGAATCGCGACTTGGCCGACGACGATTGATTTTAGCTTGCACCACGAGCCTACCAAGCTCTACAGGGCGGAAAAGAAGAAGGGCTTCGCAATGTGCCAGGCTAGCAGTTAAGAAGCATGCGACTTTGTGCTACTGAACGGTGTAACCAGTTGGCTGGAATCAGATCAAATCGTCAACCTGCCTCACTTTTCGTGTTGTAGCGTTTCCCAGCGAAGTTCGCCTGCGTTAATTCGGTAGGTTGCCGCAACTCCCGGGCAGAAGTCGCAGCAAATATTCGCACACCGGTGCTAATATTCGCACACCGCTGCTAATATCCGCACGCTCAAGGATCGCCAGGAACAGGCACTCCATTGTCAAAGATGGAATTCCCGAGCAGAACAATATAAGGACTCATTCCACGTGATCTTCGTTTTGAAGCCTTGAGGGCCGGCTCGAAGTGAGGCATCGCACACGCTACTAACTTTCTGCATCCACCAGGAAGATCAAGTCAAACTTTCAATCTGTGAGCCAAAGAAGCTAGTCGTGGGCCAGTGTTTTTTTGGTGCAGACCGACGCAAGTGCGTTCGGATCCCTCCACGGGAAGGCCCTAGATTTAAGAATTTGTCTGAATGAATCCCGACTGCTGGTAAGCCCCATGGCACTTCCGAACAATCTAGCCACGCAATTGCCAAAGCTTCCAGCAATTCAAGGCACAGATGAGCAGAACGACGCCGGCCACGACAGACAATTGCAGCGGATGAAAGCGAGCAGTTTTCTTTCCCTCATGCTCGCTGCTCAATCGCAGCACCGCAACCAGCAGTAGAACTGCAATCAATGGCATCAGCAATCCGTTGGCGAGTTGAGCGATAAAGATAGTTTCCTCGGGCGCTCCTCCCAAGCCAAGAATAAAAGCTGTCGCGATCAATACCACGGTGACAGCGATGCACCGAAACGCTCCGGACTTTTCTCTTATATCCCACCCCGCTACTCCGCAAACAGCATAGCTGGTCGCCAGAGGAGCTGTGATGGAACTGGTAAACCCAGCCGCGAACAGTCCAGCAGCAAAAGCATAAACCGAGAAGTTCCCCAAGACTGGCTGCAATTGGGCTGCGATATCTTGTACCTTCTTCAACTCTTGTTCCGACTCAAAGAATGCCGAGGAAGCGGTCATCAAAATCGATGCGGTGACCAAGCCACCAAGACTAATCGCAAATATCGTATCCCAGCGGGCTTGCCGGAGCCCTAGTTGCTTGTCGCAATCCGCCCAGTTCTTCGCAACGCTGCTTGAATGGAGAAACAAATTGTACGGCACAATAGTAGTTCCAATCAAAGCGATGATTGTGCCGAGTTTCTCCGCTTCCAAACTTGGGATCAAGCCCGCAGCAATTTCACTCAGGCTAGGGGGAGAGAGACTAGCTGTGAGCAAAAATGTCACACTCAAGAATGCAACTAAAGATATCAAAACATTTTGCAATACGCGGTAGCTGCCAATCAGCATCAACGCGACTGTTAGTCCAGCTATGATAGATACCCAGAGTGGACCCGTTCCCCCCGCAATGGCCGACAGACCGCTAGCAGCACCAAATAGGTTGCCAGCTTGATAAAAAGCGTTGCCCGCACCGACGGCAACAATTACAAGCAAAAGCACGGGCAGAGCCCAAACGGTTCCACGCAACCAGTCTCGCAAGTAAGCGCCGAGCCCGACGCCAGCAAGAATACCAAGTCGCGCCGCCAGCAGCTGCAAAACAATCGCTCCAAAGGAAGCAAAAGCGATACACCAAAGCAAATCAAGCCCGTGGCTAGCCCCCGCTTTGGAGGCAGTTAGGACTGTGCCAGGCCCAATGAAGGCCGCCGCAACCAACAGGCCGGGTCCCAAACGCTTGGATTTTTCAATTGATGCAGTCGATTGCGTTCCCATCACGCTATCTTCCATAATTGAAGCTCAAGTCTAGTCCTACTTGCCAATGATTTCTATGGCAGCTTTAGCCAGCCTTCGGCCGAACTCCTTGTAGCCTTCACCAGAGTAGTGCAGATCGTTCGTGATGGCTTTGCCACCTCGGTTCTTCCCGTCGTTCAAATCGTCAGTGTTAATCCAGGCAAAGTTAGGCTTCGACTCTCCGACTTTCACTTGGATATCACGAATCTTCGTCCAATCGGGATAGCGTTTGTTCTCCATATCAAAATCGCTGAGCCGGCCAATAATAAAGGCGATATCATTGCGTTTGAGATCCTCACAAAGCTGCTTGTGCAGACCGCGCAAACTGGCCTCATAAACATCGCCATTCTTTCGACGAGCATCGTTTTCGCCTTGCATCCAGAAGAAAGAAATCGATGCGAGCTTCTGGGCCTTGATGGCAGGATTGATCCTGTTCATCAGGCGATCATACAAGTCGCCGGTCTTCTCAGGCGCCTTGCCAGCTGGGTTCAGGAAGTCCTTGTACCAGCGGAGAATTGGTTGGCCGCCTTGAGCATCCTGAATCACGATCACATTTTCTTTGCCAAATGCCTCTTCGACAGAGGGAGTGAAAGCTTCATCGGGGCGGTGGCCTTGCATGTTGGATTGCCCAGACAAAATGAACAAGTGCTTGCCATCCTGAGCAAAACTAGTGGTGCAACAGGCGAAGAGCAGCATCGTGACGAGAGCGGCAGGAATCTTCAAGGCTTCACCCTTTTTTGAATTTTGGAAACGGTTGGGAAACTGGCGGGGCATGGTAATCAACGAAGGAAATAGCTTAACCGATCGGCCGACATTTTGAGCCTGGGGACGAAAATTGCCATTCAAAGGAATTTTGTAAAAGACTTTGCTAATAAACTGCGCGCAACTGCGTCATTGAAGTGGCGGATCTTGAGAGATTGAGCGTTGCTGATCTTTTCAACAGCTGGCAGACCGAAAGGGGCTACATGTTCGGGAGAATTCTGATACTCGAGTGCCTTTTGGCTACTTACTTGTTGGTTCGCACTGACAAGTCTAGACCGGGTACGGAGTCTCCCGAGCAGCTTGCTTCAGCTCCGTTGAATTTGGCTTCATTTGAAAAGCTGCCAGACGGAGACTCTGAAACTAGTTTTAGCCCCTCAGGTGCAGTTGCTTCCAAAGGCGATGATGATGCGACGCGTGTGGCAACCCAACGTGAATCTAGCTTCGTCGCTCCCATTGCTTTACCCAAAGTCTCAAATAGAAACCGAGTGCGATCTCGCGCGACGAGTCATCCGCATGGCGAACAACTCTGCGCTTCCGGCTGTGCAATGAGTCGTCATCCTACACAGCTGCTCACAAAAAAGAGGTTCCTAGAGCTCTGCTTGCAGTATCAGGCAGAAGAGCCCAGAGTCGATAGTGAGAGCCTCGATAGCTTGATCTTCTATGGCTCCCAGACGGTACGGCATCTGAAGACGAACGCCTCTGCTTTGCCCAAGAAACACCTTGCCTTCTTGTCGCAGCAACTGGATTTATCACAGCTCATTGTAGAACTCAGAGTCATCGAGAAGTGCGGGCGAGTCCGAGTCTCCTTGCCCCCGACTAAGGTGCCGCAACATATTCGCCAAGAGTTCGCGATGGATGTTGCGGATTTGAACACTACCATTACGAGCGGGACACTCAAACGCGTCGGATTGAAACATGTTTGGCAGCGATTGTGACTGGAAGGCGAGCACACTGTTGCAGGACCGTGGTTCACGGTTCACCAAATCAACGACGACTGGAAGACGCTGGGCTCAATTTGGCTCAGCGACGGCGACACAGCTGTTCCAGCTGAAGTGCAAGCTAAGGTCCGATTGGTCGAAACTTTACACGATAAGGTGCTCACAGCTACACATGCGACTGCTCCGGAAAAATCATAGGAGAGAGATGGAATGTTAGGTAGTTTGAAAGGTTCTGGGAATCAAAAGCTCTGCTGCCTGATTTTGGCCGCGTCTCTATTGAGCAACGCACTGGCTGATCCCTGTGGCATGGTTCCCCCAACTTCCGTTCCACGGGATTAGCCTGGCATCAAACGCGAAGGTCTCCAGCAGACCTACGTGTTTTATAAGAATGGGATCGAGACCCTGGTTATCCATCCTGCCTTTAAAGGGACTGTCGACACCTTCGGGATGTTGATCCCATTTCCGAGCGCACCTTCGCTGCGAAAAGTCTCGGATTCCACCTTCGAACATTTGAAAAACGTCATCGATCCACCGCGAGTAACGGTGGACCTGCGCCCTCCCTACTTCAACGATAGGTTTGGTATGGGCGTCAGCATGCTCAAGAGAGGAATGGGCGACAACGGAGGAGCTTCTGCCGACGCGAGTATGGCGATCTGTCGAGAGGAGACGCGTGTTTTGAAAGAAGAAGCCGTCGGGATGTATGACGTGGCTGTGCTCCAATCCGGCAGCAGCGAAGCTTTGCAAAAGTGGATGAAGCAGAACGGCTACCGTTACCCAGAAGGTATGGACGAGGTCTGCGAAGATTACATCAAGGAGCGTTGGTGCTTCGTCGCTGTGCGTGCACGAGTCGGCCACAAGCAATTGTTAGATCCTAAACCGGGCCAGCGAGAGGTAGACGACTCCTTGCATCCAGGAGCCAGCTTCGAAGGGCAAGTTCAGGCCATGGGCTTTCGCTTCCGAGTGGAAGCCCCCGTCGTGCCTATGCGACATTCTACCTACAACGAAGGCGACTTACGAAACATCGTCTACGTTCTTGCCGAAAAACCAATGCGTTTCAGCAACTTGAGCCAAGAATTAGTCGTGCGGCAAGTTTCAGGAAAGAGGCT
>PKCQ01000032.1 GCA_002862265.1 Planctomycetaceae bacterium
TCGCTACTTTTGGCTGAGCTCATGCACCATATCGACTAGAGCAATCGCATTGTCGACAGGCGTTTGAGGAAGGATACCGTGACCAAGATTAAAGATGTGTCCTGCGCGTCCGCCAGCACGCTGCAGAACTTCACTGGTCATCTGCTTGAGAATTTCCGGTTCAGCAAAGAGTGAAACTGGATCCAGATTGCCTTGTACGCCGCGATCATGACCGACTTGCTCCCAAGCGATATCCAGAGGGATGCGCCAGTCAATACCAACTACTGTTCGGCTATCGCCACGCAAGAGCGGCAGCAGCGTCGGGTTGCCCGTTGCAAAATTAATTACTGGCACATCTGGCACAATCGAGTCGATGATTTGCTTGACATAGGGATAGCAGAACTTCTGATAATCCTGGTAGGACAAACACCCGGCCCAAGAGTCAAACAGCTGCACGCATTGTGCTCCCGCAACAATTTGGCTGTTCAGGTATCTTGCAATTGTCTTTGAAAGCTTGGTCATGAGAACGTCCCATGCACCGAAATCGCGATACATGAGCGACTTCGTGTGATGGTAGTTGCGACTTCCTCCGCCTTCGATCATGTAGCTGGCGAGTGTAAAGGGAGCTCCGGCAAAGCCGATAACTGGGATCTCCTCGGCCATCGCGGCTCGCGTCATAGAAACTGTTTCCATCACAAAGTTGAGTTCTTCCATCGAAGTCAATTCTTGAACGCGATCGACGTCGGAGACTCCACGAAGTGGATTGTGAATGACCGGACCGTCGCCTTTGGCAAACTCGAGGTCCATTCCCATGGGCTCTAGGATCGGTAACAAGTCCGAAAAGATAATAGCAGCGTCCACGCCCAACTTCTCGACGGCTGTCACCATCACTTCAGCACATAGCGCGGGATTTTTGCACAGTTCGAGGAAACTAAACTGCTCGCGCACTGCCCGGTACTCGACCATGTAACGTCCAGCTTGCCGCATCAGCCACACAGGGGTGACGGAAGAAGCTTCTCGTCGGCAAGCTCGCATGAAGGGGCCATCGTACCAAGCTGCTTGTTTGTCCATGACTTCACGTCCTGTGGTTTCGAGTACGGTAGTTTTTATGGCGCGTCCAGAGATCAAACTATGAGCCCGCGCTGCACTCTCTTGGACCAAGTGTCCCATTTTAGGATGAGCTGGCTCCAAGTCGATCGGCAGTTCATTGTGCCGCAGAGTGTCACTAGTAGTCGGGCCGATGGACGACACGATGATCTGGCGGAGTGCTTCGCGGAGTTGCGATTCTAGCCCCATCTGCTCGCTCAGACGGAGCATGTTGGCAATCTGGTGGGCGCTAGTCAACAATAATAGGTCACGCTCACCCGCGATGATTGCCCGAATGTTTGACTCCAGCGGCTGGGTGTTTTCGGGTAGATCATAGTTATAAATACGCAGTGGGATGACTTCAGCGCCTCGAGCTTCCAGGCCAGCCAACAAGCTTCGATTGGTAGTACCATATTCCTGCAAGCCAACTTTTTGGTTGGTGATCGACACATTCTCATCGAGGGATTTCAGAAGTTCCCGCCACGTATTTGGCTCGGGCACTTTGATGGTCGGAGTTAGCTTTACTTCGCGCATCGCAGCCGCCGGCTTAGGACCTCGCGCCACAGTGGTCACGTCGGACAACGCATCGAGGAAGCGTTGCACGTCCAACTTTCGCTCAATGGCTTTCAACAAGCCCTTGAAGCCAACACCCGTGAGGAACACGACGATATTGATGTCGCCCGTCATCACGCCGTAGGCAAAGTCGACAGCTTCGCGATTTTCTTCGATGGGGACTTCGCGCATCGAGGGACTCACAAAGGGTTTGCCGCCGAACTTGGCAATCATCCGTTCCATATCCGCATGTCGCCGACTTTCTAAAGCTGCGACCGCCAAGCCTTCAAAAGAAGCTTTCTCCGTTCCCATCGTAAGTCGTCTTTCTGCTCAAACTCGCCTATACTGTTTCGCTTCCGTCGGTCCTTTTCATACTCACCGTTCCAAGGCACCCTCCCTTTCCGAGTTTTGCGAGGAATTCGGGGAGGGCCGGAGTCTCAGCGACGGGGAGGTTCTGCTCGCTTTATAGACCCTGACGGAATGACAGTTTTCCCGTTTATGAGTCCAGAACGCTAGGGGTTCGAAGAATTCGAAGCCTTGGTTTCCGCAGAGATTTCCCCCATGTCGACGCAATCCCAAACAATCTACGAAGACATCGAAGCCGCCGTATCCGCAGGTACTCCCGAAGCGGCGATCGATCGGCTGATTGAGCACTTGCAGGGCGAGAAGCTCTATCACGAGTTGTTTGAGGCTCTGAAGATGCGGCTACGAGTCCAGCTGGGCCTTAGCGCGGCTCAAGCTGATAGCGAAGAGAAACTGAGCGACGAGCTAGAACTCAAGCTTGAACGAGGGCTGATTGATTCCTGCAGGCAAGTCGGTGAACTATTCCTGAAGGATGGTCAGATTCGCGAAGGCTGGATGTACATGCGACCCGTCGGCGACCGCGAGGCAGCGGCCAAAGCCATGCAAGCGGTTCAGCCGAACGACGAAAACACGGAGGAAATGCTGGAAGTCCTCCTGCACGAAGGCGTCGACATTGCTCGCGGCTACCAGCTGGCACTTGACCAACTGGGTACTTGCAACAGCATTACCATGTTTGAGTCCGCTCTGGCTCAGCGACCTCGACCCGATCAAATGATTGCTGCGGCTCTACTCGTTCGTCACGTGCACGAAGAGCTACTTGGCAATGTGAAGCGTGATATCGCGCAACAAGAAGGCTCAGAGCCAGAAGGTAATCGTGTAGCTGACATCATCAAGGATCGTCCCGAGCTGCTCAAAGATGGATCCTATCACCTCGACACTAGCCACTTGTCCTCGACGGTACGCTTTGCTCGTGTGCTAGACGATCGGGAAAGCATTGAACTGGCACTCGACATCACGGCGTACGGACTGAAGCTGCATCCGCAGTATCAGTATCCTGGCGAGGAACCCTTTTTGGATCTCTATCCGGCTTCCGCCGCTTTCTTCAGAGCTTTGCTGGGACAACAAGTCGACGCCAGCATTCGCTACTTCTCGCAGAAGGCCGACTCTGTCGACCAAAACCAATTTGGACTTGTTGCTGTAGAAGTACTTGTCGATCTTCTATCTCGCTGCAAGCGCCATGAAGAAGCACTTGCTGCATACAACAAACGAATTCCCAAGGGAGCTCGCACCATGGGCATTGCTCCGACACTATTGCAGCTCAGCGAGCGGCTTGGCAAGTTTGAGTCGATGCGTGAGATCTGCAAACAGCGCGACGACCTACTCGGCTACGCTGCCGCCATCCTCCAAACCGACAGTTAGATTCACGATACAAACCCATTTGCTGACTTCTAGGCTTTAGCAGTCCTCTTTGCCAGAGCACTATACGTCTCGCTTCTGCGCATGTGATCAAACCCTGAGTTTGAGCTCGAAAGACAAGATCATTCTGAACGAAGACCGACTCGACGCTAGTGCTTAAGGTTTCGCGGAGGTCGTCGACGCCAAGGGTCCTTGGACCTCACGTCACTCCTATGGCTCGGCCGATGCGACGGTTGGAATCCTGCAAGAGTTGGGATACGACGAACAACACAATCGTTACTGGCGTCGAGCCGCACTATTGCACGACTTAGGAAAGTTTGGCGTCAGCAATCAGACCCTGGACAAACCCGGGCCATCGACTGACGAAGAGTTTGAAAGTGTGAAACGACACGTCGACCACTCGCATCCTCAAGCACGTCCTCTGCTTTGTAAGCTTCGCAGATGATGCAGCGGCTCATCATGAAAAACTGGACTCACCTAAATGGTTTCGCTCATGAAATAAACATCACCTTGTTACCATGAGAAAATAAGGTGGTCCAGGACTCACGGATATTTCAAAAGAGCTATGTGAATTCGTTGGTGTTAGTCGCATTGCCGACTAGCTGAGTGTTCAGACCTTTCGGCGACCTTCTTCTAAGTGTTTCGCGTCCCTGGGGACAGACTCGATAGTTCGATGCTACAAACCTGCCAGAGACTCGCTCGCGCTTCCTGTTTGTATTAAATGATTCCGTTGTTCGAAGTCTATCTTCATCCGTTCTTTTTTGACTCCTCTTCGCGCGATCGCTCATTTTTGCAGAATGCAACCGCTATCTCCGAGGGCTAAGTTGGAACAGTGAATAGTCTTAGCAAAACGATTTGCAAAATCACATGTGCTCGAGACGTCGAGTTGGGGGAAGAAATCCAGAGCCTGTGGAGTGGATATGGGATGATCCAGCGAGCACGATTGATCGGTGCGGAACGAGAAGAAGTCATTATCAAACACATCGATCTGTCGAGCTCTCGAGAAAATCATCGTGGATGGGGTGGGGATATCTCGCACCAGAGAAAGGTGCGTTCCTATCAGGTGGAGACGGCTTTCTATAGAGCCTTTGCGATGCAGTGTGATGAACACTGTCGAGTTCCTAAGTTTATCGCCGCGCATGAGAAAGAAGATCAAGGTGGCTGGATTTTGGTTCTGGAGGATCTTGACTCAGCTAAGTTCTCTTCGCGGAAACATGGGGTTACTGCCGCTGAGATTCGAGATTGCCTGAGTTGGCTTGCCAATTTCCACGCGACATTCATGAACAGTGATGCGTTAGGTCTCTGGTCGATTGGAACTTATTGGCACTTAGCCACGCGGCCTGATGAGTTGGCGGCAATGGAAGATGGCCCTTTAAAGGAGTTTGCGGCTGAGATCGACCGGCGTCTGAACCAAACGCAGTCGCAAACACTCGTGCACGGAGACGCAAAAGTAGCTAACTTTTGTTTTTCGGATCGCGATGACGATGGGCAGGTCGCCGCCGTGGATTTTCAATATGTTGGCCGCGGCTGCGGGATGAAGGATGTTGCCTACTTCATCAGTAGTTGTCTGAGTGAAAAGGAAGCCGCTGAGCAGCAAGAGTCGTTACTTTCGTTCTATTTTGAGCGACTCCAAGAATTTTTGGCGATTCGTCACATAGATTTCAACTTCTCGGCGCTTGAGCACGAGTGGCGTGAACTCTATCCCTTCGCCTGGGCCGACTTCTGTCGCTTTCTATCCGGTTGGTCACCCGGACATTGGAAGTTAAACAACTACAGTGATCGTATCACTCAGTCGGTGATTGCTCAGTTGACGGGTTCTTAGTGCCCAGAAGCCCGCTACGCGCACCATCCCAGGAATCCCAAATTGCAGGATCGATCCGCCGCTCGAAAAGGAAGAGTGACTTCCGCTACCAACAGAGGGATCTGTGGGGGGCAGCAAAAAAATATTACAATTTAGACTCCCACTTCTCTCGAAGGCAAACAAACTTGGCTATGACCGAAAGCGAGAACGATTCTTTGCAACTCGATGGTGGTCCCTTGGGACTGCTAAGTTTCTCGCGTTCTGGTGAACGATATTTGCATCGCTGGAGCTTTCCTGATTCCAGCGTGACTCTCGATTCTGTCGAATCAAGCTTAGAGGAGGCTTGGCCAAGTAGCCCGCCACTACAGCAAATCCACAGCCAGTCTTTCGCAGACGGTCGAGAAGTTATCTTTGGCGTAGGCATGGCTGGTCGAGGACATTGGTCAGCTAGTTTTACTCTTGTGCCTGACCTGAAGTGTTGGATTGTCGAGCTAGCATGTCGAAGCTCGGTTACCGCAGAGAAGCTCTCTAGTCGCTATCAATGGATGGCCGAAGGTGTCGAGCCTTTGGCCGACCAAGACGTTTGCTCAGAAGCGATCACCTTGGATTCATCAGGCAAGATCACGCTGGAAGCCATCGCGCCATCATCGGTCGCAAGTATCGCGTCCCAACAAATCAGTTTCCGCCCCGTCCAGCTCGGCGATGGTGCTAGCACCACGCAATGGGCCTTTCGCTTGCGCGTTGAGGTTTGAGCAGCCAACCTGGGGCATTACGAGTACGCGCAAGCCAGTAAGACCTCGTCCAACGTACTGGTGATTGTGGCTAGAGTCCATAGCCGACACCTGCGGCTCGGCGTGAAACGAAGAGATGCTATCTCAGGGACTCACTCACTGGCGCGTCTTGCTTATGTCTCCAGCGATGCGTGATACATGAGTGTAGATTGTTTCGCGCCACGGTCCGACATTTTCGCTGGCATCAACCCAAAAATACAAACGCGAGATCTTTCGAAATCTCCGCAAGATTGCGCGAAAGTAACGTACTTCACACGCTGGCTTGGCGAACTCTATTGCTAGCGCTGACTCTCGAGCTTAGTGTTCTCTTTCACTCTCGTTGACCCATTCGGACGAGAAGTGATCATGCATACGAATCGCGCCTCCCAACTTTGCCCTACGTTCGCACGCTGAATCTCTTAGCCAATGATCGAATGCCGCGCTTATATGGCGTTGGCAACGGCGGCCGTCCACGCACGTCGCGTTCCGATCGAACAATTCGTTTTGTCTGGGCTATTCCGGCGAAGGTAATTCGAGCGGCTCATTTCGCGCAGCCGATTCGGTAACCAGCAAGTTTGCTTGCACAGTGGTCTGCGCCACCTTCTAGCACGGAGAAATCCAATGGGGATTTTCAAAAAGTCACAGCCTTCTGAGATTGCTTTCGAAAACTATCGTCGTGATCGTGAGACCAAACGAAGCTAGGCGCTAAAGCATCACTTGATGCATGGAATCGCTCGAGAGCCGAAGGGTCTTTGCGGGCTCGTTTACATTCACGATCAACGACTTGT
>PKCQ01000062.1 GCA_002862265.1 Planctomycetaceae bacterium
AAACATTCTTGCCGGTTGGGTCTGGATGGCTCGAATAGCGGTCGGACAGATACACGACCTTTTCGTCTTTGCAGTAAAGAATGGTCACAGTTCTATTCCTCGAGAGGACTTCCTTGTCGCTAATGGGATAGCCAGCAATCCGATTGGTTTTTTGTGCCAGGTGCAATGATGCGTTCGTATCTTTTGGCAACCATGACATCGCTACTACCGCGCACCTAAAAGATATCACTTTTTCTCATCACGTTGATTAACGTCTCGTTAAAAGGCGGTTAAGATGATCATCCAGTGTCACCTGACCCCACCATGTGTTCGTTGGGTTCAATGCTAGCAAAGTCTTTTTCGATAGCCCCTCGTGAGTAAAGGCGTGCATTAGAGTGCAACCCAAGCAAGTACTTTTCGTCTGTCTTGGCAACATCTGTCGGTCCCCTGCCGCAGAAGGCGTTCTGCAGCAACTAGTGGATGCACAAGGGCTGACGGGGCAGGTGCAAGTGGATTCAGCCGGGACGAGCAGTTATCACATCGGTGAGCCAGCGGACGCTCGAATGCGTGCAAGTGCCGCCGAGCGTGGAATCGAGCTAAAGAGCCGCTCTCGAATGGTTGCCGAACGTGATTTCGAACGGTTCGACTTGATTATCGCGATGGATTCGGCCAACTACCAATCTCTTGAGCAAACGGCTGGTGGACCTACTTCGAAGCTTAAGATGATGAGCGACTACTTGGAGGGCGAGGATCGTGATAAGTATCCGAGCGACGTCCCGGATCCTTACTACGGCGAAGATGATGGATTCAGCTACGTCCTAGATATGCTACGGGCAGCTTGCCCGAATTTGTTGAAAGAGCTCTCCTAAGTGTAATCAATGCAGTATGAAAGCTTCCAGCTTGACGAATGATCCAGTAGCGGAGTTCGTCAAGACTTTCGGCGGATTGAAGCAGTCGAGGTGCGGCTCTACTCGGGCGAGCGTCCAAACGATTTGATTAGAGCCCAAGACTCTCTTTGGCTTGGCGGAATTTCTCGACGACAAACTCAAGATCTTCGCGACTGTGGGCTGCTGATATCTGCGTGCGAATCCGCGCTTTGTCCTTTGGTACAACTGGATAAGAGAAGCCAATGACGTAGATGCCTTCGCCGAGCAGGTAATCTGCGAACTGATTCGCAAGCTTGGCATCGCCGAGCATGATTGGAACGATTGGATGCTCTCCTGGAATTACTTCTAGGCCAATCTGTGAAATGGCCGAACGGAAGTACTTCGTGTTTTCTTCCAGTTTGTCGCGCAGTGTGGTCGACTCTTGCAGCAGATCCAACGCCGCCAGGGTGCCAGCTGCGATGGGAGGTGCCAAAGAATTCGAGAATAAGTACGGGCGTGATCGCTGGCGAAGCATGGAAACGATTTCTTTTCGTCCTGAAGTGTAACCGCCGCTCGCTCCGCCGAGGGCTTTGCCGAAGGTGCCTGTGGTGATGTCGATGCGTTCAATGACATCATGGTGTTCGTGCGTGCCCTTGCCGTGCTTGCCCATAAAGCCAACAGCGTGCGAGTCGTCGACCATAACGAGAGCTCGGTACTTGTCCGCTAGTTCGCAGATAGATGGAAGATCGGCGATTGTGCCGTCCATCGAGAAGACACCATCTGTTGCGATCAGCTTGAAGCGATGCTCTGAAGCTGCCTTGAGCTTCTCTTCCAAGTCTTGCATGTCGTTGTTCTTGTAGCGATAGCGATTGGCTTTGCATAATCGCACACCATCGATGATGCTCGCATGGTTGAGCTCATCGGAAATGATCGCGTCTTCCGCCGTCAGCAGCGTTTCAAATAATCCGCCATTCGCGTCGAAACAAGACGAGTAAAGAATGGTGTCTTCGGTTCCAAGGAAATCGCTAAGCCGTTCTTCGAGGGTCTTGTGTAATTGCTGGGTACCGCAGATGAATCGCACGGAAGCCAGGCCATAGCCCCAGTTCTCGAGTGCATCCTGAGCCGATTTTTGAATCTGCTCGTTGTCTGCCAAGCCGAGGTAGTTGTTGGCGCAGAAGTTCAGAACTTTCTCACCGCTGGACACGTTAATGGACGAGCTCTGCGGTGTGGTGATGACTCGTTCTGCTTTGTTCAGTCCGGCTGAATCAATCTCTGCGAGCTGTTCTTGCAAGTGTGCTTGGAATGTTCCGTACATTGTTTTGTTCCTGGCGGGTAGTCTGTCTTTTCTGCTGCGTTTGCGGGAAAGGCCATCAGGCCTGCGGCAAGTTTGTGGTTTGGATATGGGGTTCTTCACGCCAGTAAAGAATGGACTTGCCGGTGAGTCCAGTCGCCATGGCTTCAAAGCCTTCTTGGAATTTGCTGTAGTGGTAGCGATGTGTGATCACGGGGCCGATGTCCAGGCCGCCTTGGACCATCACCGTCATCTTGTACCAGGTTTCGTACATTTCGCGACCATAGATGCCTTTGATTGTTAGCATGTTGAAGACGACTTCATTCCAGTCAATCGAAATCGGCTCAGCCGGAATTCCAAGCATCGCGATCTTACCGCCGTGCGCCATGTTGGTCAGCATGCTGCGAAATGCATCGGGATTACCCGACATTTCCAGACCGACATCGAAGCCCTCTTGCATGCCGAGCTCCTCTTGGACCTCTTCCAGCTTCTCACTTCGAACATCTACGACGCGTGTAGCGCCCATCTGCTTAGCAACTTCTAGTCGCCACGGATTGACATCCGTTACCACGACGTAGCGAGCCCCTGCGTTGCAAGCGACTGCGGCAGCCATGCAGCCGATGGGCCCCGCACCGGTAATCAACACATCTTCGCCAAGAACGGGAAAAGACAGTGCCGTATGAACTGCATTGCCCAAAGGATCAAAGAGTGAGGCAACGTCTAGATTGATACCAGGAGCGTGCAGCCAGACGTTCGTCATCGGAAGTGCCAGGTACTCGGCAAAGGCACCGGGGCTGTTGACTCCGATCCCGTGCGTGTCATTGCAGAGATGTCGTCTCCCGGCCATGCAGTTTCGGCAGCGACCGCAGACGAGGTGTCCCTCTCCGCTGACGATATCGCCAACCGAAAAATCTTTGACGTTCGAGCCTACCTCCACGATCCGCCCGACAAATTCATGGCCGACGACCATTGGTACTGGAATCGTAGCTTGAGCCCAGTTGTCCCACTTGTAGATGTGCAAGTCCGTTCCGCAGATCCCCGTACGATCGATCTCGATGAGAACATCATTGATGCCCGGCTCTGGCATCGGAACGTCTTCCAGCCACAGACCAGGTTCCGACTTGCTTTTCACAAGTGCTTTCATATCGCACCTTTGTGCCCTTGCCGCAAAGCTGCAGCTTCGCAGATTCTAGATCGGGTTTTGTTTGAGGTGCTGGAGATTTGGTGCTGCATGTTGGACAATCAATGAGCTAGCTGTCCCTGGGAGTTGATACCTTGGGGGCTAAGGATGGTGCCAAGCTGCGAAACGACAATTTAGATCGCTGCAATACAGGAGACATTTCTATTGAAACCAGTTTGCAACTTTGTGCAACGCCCACTTTCATCGACCACAGTAAGAATGGTCAGATTACTTCTGGTGCGATCACCACAACAACTATTTGGATGGACAGGACATGACCCAAGATAAGGCTTTTTCCAATCGTCGCTCATTTGTGGGCACCGTTGCAGCAGGCACCACCATAGCAGCTGCTACAGTGGCCTCTCCGAGCATAGCGACGGCAAGTCGGACCAACCGTGAGATGGTGATTGGCAGTGGTGAGCATCAATTCCGAGTCGAGCATCAGTGGGCGAAGTTGCCCGATTCCTTTCATTGGCAGACGACGCATAATGTCGCGGTTGATAAGGCTCAAAATCTATACGTGATTCACGAAGGTAAGGCGGATCTGACTGATCATCCCTCGATTTTCGTCTTTGATTCGGCAGGTAAATTCATTCGCGCCTTCGGCAGCCAGTTTCAAGGTGGCGGTCATGGCATTGAAGTACGTGAAGAGGATGGCGAGGAGTTTCTCTACGTCGCGGCGTACCAAAACGTCAAGTCTTTCGCGAAAATGACTTTGAAGGGCGAAGTAGTCTGGCAGCGTTTTGCCCCAATATTTAGTGGCAAGTACGCCGAGGGCGAAGCGGCGAGTCCCAAGAAAGTTTGGGGACGTGATCGATTCATGCCAACTAACTTTGCGTTCCTCGATGATGGGGGATTCATGTTGGCCGACGGTTACGGCGCGTTTTTGATCCATCGTTACGACAAACACGGCAACTGGCTCAGTTGCTTTGGCGGCCCCGGAAATGGCAAGGGAACTTTTCAGACTCCGCATGGTATTTGGATCGACGATCGAGGCGAAAAGCCAATCTTAATTGTCACCGATCGTGCACACAATACATTGCAGCGGTTCTTCCTAGACGGAACTTATATCGATACCATTTCGGGATTTGGCTTACCGGCCAACGTGGACATCCAAGGTGATCTGACTTTGGTGCCGGAGCTGGTCGCTCGTATTTCCTTGTTGGACCGAGACTACAAGGTGGTCGTTCAGCTTGGAGAGGATGTCGCGCGTATTTCGGCTGACAAGCGGAAGGCTATTCGGGGAGACGAATCCAAATGGCAGGAAGGCAAGTTTGTGCATCCTCACGATGCCTGTTTTGCAGCTGATGGCAGTATTTTCGTTGCCGAATGGGTCCGAACAGGCAGGATCACTAAACTGATGCGAATATCGTGATCCTCATAATTCCGATCGCAGACGACGAGAAGGCCCCGCGAGGTGGAGCATGCCTTTTATCAGCCGAGGACAACCGCTGTTCGGTTAGCCCGAGTTATTCTCGAAACATCGAGTTTCGGGGCGTTTGCGTTTAGCAATGGTAACCAGGGCGGCACTGCCACGGCTGGGCGACCGGAAGACCGCCGATTCGCCGTGGGCTGATTCGCCTTCCGAAACGGGGGCCTGTGGCTATAATCCTGGCAACGCATGAAGAATGAAGCCTCCTCATGGCCACAGTAATGCTTCCTCGTTAGGGACGTATCCAGGTGGATTGGGCGAACTGGGGGGAAAGCATGGCGGACTGGCCTAGCTTGACCACCGAATTCCCGATTGAGGCAGATTGGCCCAGCACAAACTGGCCGAAAATCCTAGGATAGCAGTGTCGTACGACTGGAACACGTATCGAAACGAAAACAATCGCTGACGGTTTCTCAGGGACGAGATAATCCACAGCAAGTTCAAATCTACTTCGGCCCCACCAATTCAGAACGGGCTAGCGGAGGAAAGAGTGTCCGCAGCAACTGGCCGAAGCGACGAAAAAACACTAATTAGAGACCCTACATTTCTATGGCTGATCATTGGAAATCACTTGCAGATCTTCTCGGCGCCCCTGGTATGGATCCTCTGCCCGAGAAGCAGGAAAAAAAGCCGGCCGCGTCAGGAGAAGAGGCTGCGGTAGCAACACCTCAGCAGGAGGCTGAACTAGGTATTGATATACCGCCCGTAATCGAAATGGAGCAGGAGGACGATTCGGACGCAGCGTCTGATTTTGTTGTCGAAGCGGAGACGTCGCCAGATGAGGTCGAAGTAGCTGCGGAAGCGGATCCTCAAGAAGCCGTTGCGGAAGAAGCCACGGATACGCCAGAGCCTGAAGATTCAGATCCTGATGCAGCTTTGTCCTTCAAACGATTCCGTACGCGGGATCTAACGCCGGCGGTTGAAGCGGATGAACCCACCGATGCATCAGATGAGCCTGGTGTGATTCAAGCTCTTGCTCCAGCCAAATCGAAGGCGTCCAGGCCCTCAGCTTCGGAAGAGAAAGTGGCCAAGAAGTCGAAGAAGAAATCCTCATGGGAAAAACTGGCGAACATGTTCAGTCTCGGTGGCTCCAGCGAGCCCGAGGTTGACGAGGCTGATGACACGGTGGCAGAGGCGATGCCCGCTAATTCCGAAGAGGAAGCTAAGTCGAAATTAGATTTCTTTGGCGAAGAAGCTGCCGAGCAAGACACTGAGAATCCGGCACTCGAAGCCATGTTTGCCGATGCTCCGCGACGTGATCCTTCGGAGAAGCGAGAGAAGCGAGAGAAGCGAGTTGTCGATGACCTCGGGTGGGACGATGATGAGCCTTTGAGTTCGCGACGTGATTCAGACTACGAAGATGACCGTGGCGGTGAGGACCCAGAAAAGGTTTCTCTTTCATTCCGCAAGAAGAAGGAAGAGCCACAGGACGCGAGTTCTGGGGCAGACGATGAAGGTCGTGAAGAAGCACGCCGTGGCCGCCGCAGACGCCGAGGCGGGCGCCGACGCAACCGGGATTCGGAAGCTCGTCCAGAAGAGCCGCTGGAAGAAAATGCTCAGGCTGATTCGGATGAGGCTTCCGCTGAGTTCGAGGATGAATTGAGCGTTGATCGAGACGAGGGCGAAGAAGTCGAGCGTCGTTCAAGCCGCCGCCGACGTCGCGGACGGCGTCCCCCTCGCGATGAGGACGGACGAGTAGAAAGTCATCGTGATGAGGAAGAAGGTCGCAACCGAGAGCGAGTCCGGGAAGATCGCGACCGCATTCGCGACGAGCTAGGGGGGCGCGGTCGAGGAGATCTTGAGCGTTCAGAAGAGCAAGTTGATGAGTTGGATCGTGAAGTGAGATCTCGCCGCCGTGATCGAGGTCGTGACCGTGATCGCCGTAACGAAGAGGAGGATGAGCCAAGACGGGCGCGTCGAGGCCGCGGTGGCGCGTGCG
>PKCQ01000174.1 GCA_002862265.1 Planctomycetaceae bacterium
AGCCAGGAAGTGTTAGCGACGAGCCGCTTGCTGGATATGATTGGATGGCGACCGCCTGTGAACTGGCTGGTGCGAAGGCGCCGGATAATACTGACGGGATTTCATTCTTGCCCACTCTGCTTGGCAAAGAGCAGAAGAGTCACGACTATCTTTACTGGAGCTACGGCGAGAAGAAGGCGATTCGCCAAGGCAAATGGAAAGCCGTTATTCCAGGCAAAGGAAAGTCGCTGGAGCTCTACGATCTCGATAAAGACATTGGAGAGCAAAATAATGTGTCGGAAGGTCATGCCGAGGTGGTTGCCGCTCTCACGCAAGCAATGGAAGAAGCCACTAAATGAGGGAGGCTCGTAAACTCGCCAAGAGAATTCTGATATCGCTTCTCAGTTTTATGAAAGATAGTTGATGTGTTTCGAACAACGTCCTGGTAATCATGAGTGCTTTGACTATCACCGAGACTATGTCGCCAAAGTGCCAGACGGAAACATTCTGGAAACACTAACAGCTCAGCTGGAGTCGATAACTGCCTACATTGGGGCGATTCCATCGAATCAGCTCGGCGTTGTGCATGCTCCCTACGGATGGTCAGTTCGTACTGTCATCGAGCACTGCTGCGATGCGGAACGAGTTTTCGGGTATCGCGCCCTGCGTTTTGCAACGGGCGACCAAACGGATCTGCCTGGCTGGGACGAGAATCACTATGCAAGTTGTGGATATGGTAAAGAGCTTGGGACTGCCGATCTGGCTGCAGAGTATCGAAATCTGCGGCAGTCGAATCTGAGTTTGCTGCGCCGCCTGAGGCCCGAAGCGTTCGACGGCATTGGGCTCGCTGATGGCCGCAAAGTTTCTGTTCGCACGGTGACTTGGCTGATGGCCGGACACTGGATCCACCACCATGCGATTCTAGAGAAACGTTTAGGGAGTTAGGCGCCGTTCGCTCCGTCGAACGTAGCGTCTTTCGCATAAAATCCTCGGTTGCACCTCGCCATAACTGCACTGCGCTCGTGAGCGGCCTACGAAGCAATCCGAGACTTACCAATCCGTAGTGCTGGCCGGAGCAGGGTTTAGCCTTTGAATAGTTGGCTTCGCAGCAGGTAAGAGCCTCTTCGGTACGGATGTTGTTTCATTCAGTCTGAGAGACTTAGATGAGCCGACGGGCGGATTAGCGTTATGCAGTCCCGGGCCTGAGGGGCTAGTTCACATCAGCCGGCGCGGCGCTGGTTCTGCGAAGGGGCATTCCCTGGTATCCTGCGGCCAAACTTGACTCTAAGGGGGATTTGAGGAATGCACATCGTTGTAGTTTGCGGAACCAATCGCGATGGCGCTTTGTCGCGGTTATTGACTCAAGAAGTAGCTGAGAGCTATCGACGGTTGGACTGTACAGTAGATCTGGTCGATATGGCGGAGCTACCACCAGAAACGCTGAGCGGATCCGCCTACCAAGAGCAACCGAAAGCGACTGCCGCACTCGTTGAGCGTTTCTTGAAGTCTGACGGGGCGGTCTTCGTCATTCCAGAATACAACGGCAGCTTCCCCGGCGTGTTGAAGCTCTTCGTCGACATGCTTCCGTATCCGGAAGGATTTGATAACCGTCCTTGTGCATTCATCGGTTTGTCAGCTGGCCAGTTCCAAGGTCTACGAGCCGTGGAGCAGTTCCAGGGTGTTGCTGGATATCGGAATGCACACCTGTTCCCAAGGCGGCTTTTTATTGGCGACAGCTACTCGAAGTTCGTGGACGGCAAACTGGCAGACGATGAGCTCACGGATCGATTGCTGAAGCAAGCGGAAGGCTTTGCGAATTTTGTCAGGCAGATCGGCGAAAAAGCGAACGGTTGCTGAGTTGCAGAGTGCCACCGGAGTTGAACCGAATCAGTCAGTCCTGGGAGTTTGGCCAAGCACGCGGTAGTTCTTGGTATTCGATCTTGCTGCCCCCCATTCGAGCCTGTTTTAGCTGGCATAATTTGAAAAAGTTTGACTTCCGAGTAGGGTGCTTGAGTTTGAACGAGTACATTTTGCAGTGTGCTATCGCTGCTCTATGTTCCTTTTCGCCCCGCGACGGGCATCTCTTTTCACACAACTGTCCGACTCTTCTCGTCTTTTTCTTCTTTGGTCTCGTTGGATCGTCAAAGGTGGCTTGATGTTGCGCATATCCTTGGGGCTCCTAGCCCTCACTCTTTCGGTTGTCTTGGCCCTGTCGCTACGGGCAGGCACATTCGAAGTTGCAGATCGCAATGAACTCAATCGACTCATGGTTGAGCTCAGAGCACAGCAGTTTTTATCTCATGCGACCTTTGGTCCGACCGATGCCGAGGTGCAAGCACTGTCGGATCGGATGATGCAGGTCGGAATTCGCCGAGCTGCATCGGAATGGATTGAGAATCAGTTCGCAACAGCACCAACCTTCCACCAGCCGCTGGCTGAGGCGATGGTAGCTGCAGATGGGTTTGATCAAACCCAAAGTGGAATCAACGTCACTCGCTATCGCTATCATGCTTGGTGGCACAATGCGATCACCGCTGAGGATCAACCTCGCCATCACGCCTGATAGCTCGGCGAGCGCATTGGGCTGTTTGTAATCACGGCGACCGAAGCCTTGGATGGAGACCTGCGGCTAGTCAGTGGGACCAATCGAGTCGAGTTAGTTCGTCCGTCGCTTGGAACCTTGGCGGACGGCTCGCACGTTTATTTTCTAGGAATGGTTGCTGGCGAGTCGCAGACAGTTGGTTCATTGACGCTGGAAGGCCATCAATTTGCATTCGGCTTGAACTACCGAGTTGACGGAATTCAGTTCTCTGAACAGCAAGGTGTTCTTGAGCCGGGCAGTTTCCTTGTGGTGCTAGGCGTAGGTGCAACCATCTTTCGACGTCGTCGCCATCGCTAAGAGTTCTGGCAGATCCTTATATCAGAACTCGTTTTCTCTGTTGTGGAACTCGTCAAGAGGTTCGGAATGGCCACCTTCCCTACGTGCAAGATGCCATGCCACTTTCTCACTCGGAATGGCCGTCGGAGAAGCCAATGCGGCTTTCTAACCCGTTGATGCGTCAGCGTCCTGGATAAACGTTTTCCAGCTCGCGTACTTTGGATCGTCAAGCGGAATTGACATTGCGGGATTACTTCGCGGCTTCGCTGGCTTAGACAAGAGTTTCATGCCAGCTTGGGCCGGATTGCGGCCGCCTTTCTTGGAATTGCATGCCAAGCAGCAGCAGACGATGTTCTCCCACGTTGTCTTTCCACCGTGAGCTCGTGGAATCACGTGATCTAGACTGAGCTGGCTCATCGGCCGCTTTTGACCGCAGTACTGGCATTTGTGATCGTCACGAGCAAAGACACTCTTGCGATTGAAACGCACAGAAGTCTTCGGCAACTTGTCGTAACGAGTTAAGCGGATGATACGAGGTACTTGAATCTCGAAACCAACTGCTTGCAGATAATCTTCTTCGGGCTGTTTTTCTAGTGCCAAAATTTGACTGACTTCGCACCATGCATCGAAGTCGTAATTCATGTAGGAGCCATCTTCGATCGATATGACCTCGGCACATTCACGATAGAGCAAGGTCATCGCGCGTCGCACGTTGACAACTCGAATGGCCATGTAAAATCGATTGAGAACAAGAACTCTGCAGCCCAGCGAGGAACTTAAGGGAGAACCAGATTCTGAATCTTCGGACGAACCGACTCTCGAAGCGTCGTGGGATCGTCCACGACGCTTTTTGGGGGTAGGACCACAAGTAGAATCCATAGTCGAACTGGGCATAGCACCTCTCGCCTAAAATCTCATCCTTGCGAAGCCAAAATGCCCAACGACAATTATCATAGAGCTGCATGGCGATCTCATCATTGTAGACATTACCGAATTCAGAAACCACGTTGCAAAATGCTGAGCCTCCTTTTTGACCTTGTTTCCATTAACTTCGTGTTAAGCTTTTTCGGAGCGAGCACTACGAAAGCTGGTTTTTTGCCGTGGATTCCTGGTTTGGTTGGCTGAGACTTCTAGCGGTCTCAGCAGCCAAATAGACGTTCTTTTCCCAGAATCGATTTTTCACATGCCACCCAACAAAGCGTACGGAAGCCGCGCCGCAATACGTCACCACGCAAAGTCGTACTCACGCGGCGGAGGGCAAAGTCGACGAGGTGGCAAGAGAGCAAATGAAAGCGGCGGAAAACGACTGCCTGCTACGTTGCCGTTGGCTCTGGATGGCTCTGAGTCCCTGCCCGAAGTAGTAATCGGCAAATCGACTTCACATCCCAACATCTTTCGTAAACGCATTAAGAGTATCTCAGGCAAAGTCCAAGTCGGTAATTGGGTAAGCGTGGTTGTCGAGTCGGAGTCAGAGGAAAACGGTGAGCTAGAGAGAAAGCAGCTGGGGTTTGGTTGGTATAATCGTAAGTCTGAAATCGCTGTTCGAATGGTGCGGTGGTCGGCTGACATCCCAGATCAGGACTTCTGGAAAGCTCGTATGGAACGCGCTGTTAGTCTGCGTGTCAACGAATTGTTTTTGGACGAGCGCACCAATTGCTATCGACTGATTCACGCGGAGGCAGACGGCGCGCCCGGCCTCGTTGTCGATCGTTACGGAGATTGTCTCAGTGCGGAAGTTTTCAGCGCTGCTGTCGCGCCGCGCGTACCGCAGATTCTAGAGTTGCTTTCTGAGAGGCTGGGAACGAAGCACTGGCTGATTCAGCCTGGCCCGCACTTGCAGCCGCAAGAGGGGTTTGATTTTCGCGCAAGTAGCAGTGCTGAGCTTCCCAAGCAGATTCAAGTCCACGAAGGCGACGTTCGTTTCGAAGTCCGATTTGCAAACTCGCATAAAACGGGATTCTTTTGCGATCAGCGTGACAATCGAGAGAAGCTGACGCAATTCTGTGCTGGCAAATCCGTCCTGGATCTTTGTTGCTACACTGGCGGTTTTTCTGTGAGTGCAGCCAAGGCTGGAAAAGCAGCGGCGGTCACTGGAGTCGACTTGGATGCGGCACCGCTAGAGACGGCCAAACGCAATGCGCAAATTAACCAAGTACAGGTGAAATACACCCAGGCCGACGCCTTCGCCTACATGCGCGATATGCTGCGTGGCGGAAAAGAGTTCGATGTGGTGGTGCTGGATCCGCCGAAACTCATTCGAAATCGTTCAGAGCTCGACGAGGGAACAAGGAAGCACTTTGATTTGAACCGACTCGCGATGCAGCTCGTTCGCCCTGGCGGGATGCTGCTGACTTGCTCTTGCGCAGGCTTGCTGCAGACTCAAGATTTCACGCGTGTGGTCCGTGCAGCGGCAAGATCTGCTTTTCAGCCAACCGATTTCAATCCCAATCCGACGCCACGGGATATGCAGATTCTGGCTCATTCAGGGGCTGCAGCCTGCCATCCAGTGTCGGCCAATTGTCCCGAGACTGAGTATTTGAAAGCGATGTGGCTACGTTTGTAAGCTGAAACCGGCGCTGTTGTCCATTGTTGCCTTGACCAGTTCTCTTGCGGTACTGAAAATCCATTATTAGTGTCGTTTAACGACCACCTCTTCTTTCGAACGACCAGCTATCAGCGCCTTCTCACTTTGGTATTCTCTTCCGCCAGACCAGAGGCCGAAGCGTTAGAAGTAAGACACGAACCCAGCTGCCAGAAATCGATATGAGCATTGCAGATACCTCCCTGACCGCCTCCCAGCTGCCCGACAATCGTGGGCGATTCGGTGATTTCGGTGGTCGTTATGTGCCAGAAACTTTGACTCAAGCTCTTGATGAGTTGTCGGCGGAGTACGAATCGGCGAGGAAGGATCCCAAGTTTCAACAAGATCTGGACGAGCTTCTGAGAACCTTTGTTGGTAGAGCATCGCCGCTTTACCATGCCAAGCGATTGTCAGAGATGGCTGGTGGCGCGCAGATTTGGTTCAAACGTGAAGACTTGAATCACACAGGTGCTCACAAAATCAACAACACTCTGGGGCAAGGCTTGCTAACGCTGCGGATGGGCAAGAAACGCGTCATCGCCGAGACGGGAGCAGGGCAGCATGGAGTTGCATCGGCAACAGCCTGTGCACATTTTGGGCTGCCTTGCGTAGTTTACATGGGGGCCGAGGACGTGCGCCGCCAAAAGCCCAACGTGTTCAGTATGAAACTCATGGGGGCAGAAGTGCGTCCAGTTGAGAGTGGCTCCAAGACGCTGCGCGATGCCGTCAACGAAGCGATGCGGGATTGGATGGCTTCCGTCGAGAACACGCATTACATCATTGGCTCTGTAATCGGACCACATCCATTTCCCATGATGGTGCGAGACTTTCAGTCGGTCATTGGCCGAGAAGCAAGACAGCAGAGCTTGGGAGTATTCGAGCGTCTACCAGACACTGTCGTGGCTTGCGTTGGTGGTGGGTCAAATGCCGCCGGCATGTTCTACCCTTTTATCGAAGATACGGAAGTCAAATTGGTAGGTGTTGAAGCCGGTGGGCTGTCTGCAGAGCCAGGGCAAAACGCTTCCCCACTGACGCACGGTGAACCAGGCGTGCTGCATGGCATTGAGATGCTTCAGGCGGCTCCGCGGATATTCACCGCAGCTGGCGACATCCAGGGCCGACTGGGACACATCCGTGGCCAACAGGCGAAACGGAGAAGACAATTTACCCGCCTGACAGAGTTGCTATGAGAGTATCGCCAGCGAATAGGCCTCCTGGCCGGTCGAGACGGCGGCGG
>PKCQ01000461.1 GCA_002862265.1 Planctomycetaceae bacterium
CCCAAAAAGCTTTTGTACATCCCACTTGCCCGCGGAGGCGATCCGGGCATGATCTATAGCGTGCGTCTGAGACGACGTGTCATGTCGCACCTGCTCTCCTGGTTGCCCCGGCAAGGCTTCTTCCAGCAAGCTTGTCAGCTCATCGAAACTGCTCGCTTCATGGAACACCATAATCCGATCGGTCCAGGTGCGGTTACGGAGTACGACGATCTATTCCAGCTTTGCTTTACCTCGATGGTGCGTGCTGCAGTGCAGAATTCGCTGTACACGCGAACGACAGAGCTGAAGGGTATTCAGTCGGCCGAAGAGGCCAAAAAGGAAGAAGCGGCCGAGTCGAGCGAGGGGCTGTCGCAGGACCGCGCTCAGCAGTCCTTCCAGCTTGATTCGCTGCAGAACGCGCGGCTAGATCCCAAGCAATTGGTCACGCCAGACCTTGACCGGCACGACGGTGAGGCCTTGGGCGAGCTGGAACCCATGAGTGAAGAACTCATCGCTGTGCTCGAACAACTCACCGAAGTGATGCTCGGCAGTTGGTTGGCTCACAGCAGAACCTTGCGATTGAGCGTTCTAGAAACCGTTGATAACTCGCGCAGCTGGAAACGGCTTGTGGAGTTCATCCAACGCTACGGTGGATCGATCTTCAGCCAGTCCTTTTTGACATTAGGAAACGTCCGAGCGATCTTACACCAAGGTGTCGGGCACTGGCTGGACCAGTTGATCGAAGAAGGGCAGGAAGAGCAGCTTGGTGACTTATTTGATGCCATCGACGACGGGCAGATTGAACGCAAGCAAGTCGAAACGATCTTAAGCGTTGTACTTGAGGCCGTAATCGATCATTACAGCGAATACCGCGACTACAACAGCACAACCACGCAGTCCGATCGCGGCGAGATGCTGTTTATGCTGCTCGATTTCTTGCGGCTGCGAGTTCGATATGACCGAGTTTCATGGAATTTGCAGCCGATTTACTGGACACATGAAGTGCTAGTACGAGGCGGATGTCATCAGACCGCTCAGCAGTGGCGCCGAGCTTTGGCCGAACGAATTGGTCGCGAAAGCGAGATGTACATCGAACACTTGCATGAGCTGCAAAAGAAATATGCGATGCGAATGCCAACGGTCGCGGATCGACTACATGAACGCTTCACACGCTCGATGACAGTAGATCGAATGCGAGCCCTGGTGGGGCCTGCGATTCGCCAGTTCCGCGAAGTCGAATCATCCGACGCATTTGAACTGTTGATCGACGAGTGCAAGCTAATGATGGAGCAGCCAACGGGTGTTGGTCTGGACATCCCGCAGTGGCTGTGCAGTCTGGAAGAGGAAGTGGATTCCGTGTTAGAAGGCCAGCGAGGATTTACCAGCCGCCCACGCTACGACAAGGCCGTTCCATTCCGACAGCTTTCGAGTGAAGAAATTCTCGAACAGCTTACTGCGGCTGCCAAACAGATCAAAACATTGAATCTGACTGATGAGCAAGGCTGAGCTTGCTTGAAGTCACCGACGCCTAACTTCCGTTATCTCTTAGAGTTCTCTTGCGAAACGAGTGTGAGACGATGAGTAGTAATAGCTTTGATGTGATCGTCATTGGGACGGGGCCTGGCGGCGAAGGCGCTGCAATGCAGGCGTCCAAAGAAGGCAAACGCGTCGCGGTATTCGAGAAGTACTCTAGAATCGGCGGAGGCTGCACTCACTGGGGAACAATTCCTAGTAAGGCCTTGCGTTTTTCGATATACGCGATGATGGAAGCCCTGCAAAACCCTGTGGTCCGCGAACTTGGCGTGCGTGCCCAGCCGACTTTAGCCCAGCTTCGGGCGAGTAGTCGATCCATTATTGCCAAGCAAGAATCCATGCGCGAGATGTTCTATCAGCGCAATGGCGTTCCAGTGATCCAAGGTACAGCCGGCTTTGTTGATGCAAATACAATTCAAATTGACGACGGAACGCAATACAAGGCAGATCATTTTGTGATCGCCACCGGTTCACGGCCCTACCGTCCTGACTATGCAGACTTTGATCATCCGCGCATCTACGACAGCGATACTATCCTGACTCTTGAAGAACGACCGCAGTCCATCACGATTTATGGCGCAGGCGTGATTGGGTGCGAGTACGCTTCGATGATGCGTAACTTAGGCATCAAAGTCAACTTGGTGAACACGCGCGGCGATCTGCTCGAGTTTCTCGATGACGAAATATGCGATGCCCTTTCTTATCACTTGCGTGATCAAGGTGTTTTGATTCGACATGACGAAGCCTGCGAGAAGGTAGAAGGTAGCGACGATGGTGTAGTGCTTCACCTGAAAAGCGGTAAGCAGATCAAGACCGACATCTTCCTTTGGTCCAACGGGCGGAGCGGCAATTACGAAGGATTGAATTTGGATAACATTGGCCTGGCAGTGAACAGCCGTGGGCAGCTACAGGTTGACGAGAACTTCCAGACCGGAGTAGAGAATATCTACGCGGTCGGAGACATCATTGGCTATCCGTCGTTAGCTAGCGCTGCCTACATGCAGGGCCGAGCGGCAGCACAACAGATTACCGGTTGCACTCACAGATGCATGCGTATCACCGATATTCCCACCGGAATTTACACTTCGCCGGAAATTAGTTCTATCGGACGGACCGAGCGCGAGCTAACAGCCGACAATGTGCCGTATGAAGTCGGGCACTCGCAGTTCAAGAGTATGGCTCGTGCTCAGATTACAGGCCGCACTGTCGGAGTCCTTAAGATCCTATTCCACCGCGAGACGCTCGAAGTACTTGGAGTCCACTGCTTTGGTGCCAACGCTTCAGAGATCATTCACATCGGTCAAGCCGTGATGAAGCAGCCTGCTCCACACAACTCCATCGAATACTTTGTGAACACCACCTTCAATTATCCGACGATGGCCGAGGCTTATCGAGTCGCAGCACTAAACGGTATGAATCGACTGTTTTAGAGAAGCTAATAGCTGTTAGCAGTTAGCGATTGGCGTTTCGTGATCGGCCGCTATGCTTGGGTACGTAATAATACAAGCACAACGCGCCAGCGAGTGAGTCTCGACGACCTCAACGCGGATTTGGATGCCAAAAGTCTTAACGACTTCCGCTACGAGTTTGCGAACATGCTGCTGCCGAAACACGTCCAACAATCAGCCAGCCGCCGACTGCCAATCACTGATCGCCAACAGCAAAAAGAAGCCAAGAAGCTCTTTCATGAACATTGCGATCGTCGACTATCAAATGGGAAACCTGCGGAGTGTCCAGAAGGCGTTGGAGCACGTCGGTTTTGAAGCGACTGTCACCTCAGATACGGAGGAAGTCCGCAAGGCAGATAAAGTCATTTTGCCTGGCGTTGGCGGCTTCGGCGATGCAATCCGAGAGCTCAAGTCGCGAAGTCTGGACGCGCCGATCGTCGAGTCCATCGGAGCGGGAAAGCCATTTTTAGGCATTTGCCTAGGCCTGCAGATGCTCTTCGAAGTCGGACTGGAGGGCGGAGAACATACTGGGCTTGGGGTGCTACCTGGCCGCGTCGAGCGTTTTCCTTCAATGGATCCGCTTAAAGTTCCACACATGGGCTGGAATCAACTTTCTATTGACAAGCCGGACTGCCCGCTGCTGAACGGCATTCCAGAATCAGCATATTTTTATTTCGTTCACAGCTATTTTGTGAAGCCCACCGAGTCCGATGTTCAGTGGCTTGGATGCGAGTACGGCATCCCGTTCTGTGCCGCAATCTGGCGCGACAACATGTTCGCTACTCAGTTCCACCCTGAGAAGAGCCAAGAAAGCGGCTTGCAAATTTTGAAGAACTTTGGCGAGCTTTGAACCACTGGCTTGGCGAAAACTTGTTGCAAAAGTCCTCAAGACTTTCGCCGGCTACGCCGACGTAGGGCGATAATGAGCGAAGTGATTTTACAGCCTCCGCATACCTGGCAACTTCACCGCAGGACGTCCCAAAGCAGGCCGCCGCCGACGGCTGAAGGTTATCCAGCGATGGCGATTCGATGAATAAAGCTGTATGAATCCAAGACGGCCAATCCTCTCGCGACGACTTTTCGAACTCGCTGCCATGCGCTATCCTCTAGGGCTATCTCTTTAGGACATTTCGTGTTCGGTTAGTAGTCGCGCCGCAGCTTTCGCGGCGTATTGATAGATAGGAAGAATTCATGAGTGATTTGGCTGGTCGCAAGGTTGTTATCGTCGGCGGCGGCACGGGAATGGGACGTGCTACGGCCGAGAGCTTGGCTGCGGTCGGAGCGGAAGTGCTGATCGGCGGACGACGGCAAGCCATTCTCGATGAGGTTGCTGAAGACACTTCCATCAAGAGACGGACAATCGATGTTTCGAATCGTGAGGACACCACTGCCTTCTTTGCCTGGGCTCATGAAGAATTAGGGCACATTGACGTGATGATCAATGCTGCTGGGATCAATATCAAAAACCGCAGCATGGCTGAGATGTCGCCCGAGCAGTGGGATCAAGTCTTGGCGATCAATGCGACCGGCGCCTACAACTGCTTGCACGCAACGCTGCCATCGATGCGTAAACGAAAAAAAGGACTGATCATCAATGTGACCTCAGTCGCCGGTAAAAGAGCAATCGCACTTGGCGGCATTGCCTATTCGGCCAGCAAGTTTGCGATGACCTCCCTCGGTACCTGCGTCGCCAATGAAGTCGCCGCAGACGGAGTAAGGATTACGAATGTTTACCCCGGGGAAGTAAACACTCCTTTGCTCGAGCAACGCCCGACTACAGTGAGCGAAGAACACAAGCAACGCATCTTGCAGCCTGAACATGTCGCTGCCGCATTGGTCTCACTCATTGCATTGCCTACCGAAGTGCACATACCGGAACTGGTCATCAAGCCACTTTCTCAAGGCTGGTACTGACCAGCAATTGCGGGGCGCGGCAAACGCTTTGGATTTAGTGGGTCTGCCGAGAATCCTTACTAAATCCCGAGTCTCCTTCGGGCTCCAACAATCGATGCGGACAGTTCAGATCGTGAAGGTGTATCCTCTTCGAGAATATAGGATTCGCTTTACACCGCTCCCGATGGAACGCTGTATGTTCCCAAATGTGTATTTCGCCCGCACTTGGCTATGGATGATTCGCGTTACGACCGTTAATACCCTCGATGCAACACAGACTTCGAAGTTGAAGTATGCGCTAACTGTAGTCTCTTCTTTCGCCGAGATCGTAACGCGCAACTAATCGGCATCACGCCAACTTTTGTCACGCCTTCGCAGCTCGAACCTGTAGACGAACTTTGCGCTTCGACATTTGAGACAGTCCATTTTGGTGGCGGTCGAATTCTTCAATCTGATCGTAATGATAGCTATCCCGACCTCGCTACTGTCCATTCTTAGCTGCTTGCGAAATTCGCAGCAATAACCCGCTCGATTCGCCCTCATCTTCCAAACAACGCGTCGTTCGATTGTGAAGCTAGTTGACTTCCAGATTGTTCTGGCGGTGCGACGTCAGCTAAACTCATCACTTGGGATCATGGCAACAGACACTATCAGCTCGTCTGCTACCTTGGAGATGATTGCGGATCAGTCGATGTCGTTGTTGCTCGCATATGGAATGGCACTCCCACGACAGACATTAAGGTCGCTAAACGAAGAGCGCACTTCGTTCTTAGCCCCGCTTCTATGGGGACGTTCTCCCGATCCGACACTTCGGCTCAACCAAAGTCAGCAGTCCGCTGGACAGCAGTTCTAGTGATCGGTCTTGACGCTAGCCGCCGATTCTTTCGTTCGTCGTACAGCACCTACGCGGAAAGGGCCGAAACACATCCCGCCTGCTCGCGAAAAGCCAGAGGCATCAGGACGATGCGGCTCATTAGTGCAGGAGATCACTGCCTACTCATCAGCCGCCTTCTCAGCCATCTTTGATACCCATTCATCCAATGGCGGACGGGCAGGCTTGGGTGGCATGGCGGTCTGCAGTTCGTGGCCAACATGCAAAAGCTTGGATTCTTGATAGGCAGCTGCCGTTAGCTTCACGACACCAGGCAGTTCAATATCTCGAGACTTGTCAGACCCACAAGCCACCACAATCGACGGATGCCCGGTGAGATTGGTTAGCAACAGGTCATTAGCCCCAATGACCACATCCACTTGAGCGAACTTTTCTTCTGCTTCCACTACCATCTGGCTTCGCATCCGATTGGCTCGCAAGTACTGCACCGCCGGGGTGAACTGGGCCTCGCGGAATGTTCTAGGCCAAAGTCCATAGTCAGCGTTTTGGTCTTCGCGAAACGCATCGTCGAACACGGTGGTCGCTTCGACACCCAGAATGAAACTCATCGCACTGGTCGGAAGCGTGCTTGTCAGATCCAGCTCGACAACTTTTGCTCCCTCGGCTTCTAGAAACGCAAGAGCTTTTTTCTCGGTGGAGGAAATGCGATCTCCCGTCACACCGACTCTCAGCGATTTTAAGCTGTGCTCAAGCGGCCACTTAAATCCGCGTTCCACCAAAGTCGGATCTTTGCCATCTTGGCCCAGCAAAGCAGGGAAAACCAAGGCAAGATCTTCAATGTGCCGAGCGATGGGGCCAATCTTATCCATCGACCATGACAACGGCATGCATCCAGCACGACTCACTCGGCCAAACGTGGGCCTCAGTCCACTTGTTCGACAACGACGAGTTGGAGATACAATGCTGCCAAGCGTCTCACTTCCTAGTGC
>PKCQ01000460.1 GCA_002862265.1 Planctomycetaceae bacterium
GTTTCGTGTTACGATTTCCGCACTGAGGATCACACATCCAGCATCTTGCCAGTCAGTCGCTCATACACTTCCAAATACTTCGCCGCAGTTTGACTGACTATCTCTTCGGGCAACTGAGGAGGCTCGCTATTGCGGTCCCAATCGGTTCCCATCAACCATTCACGCACAAACTGCTTGTCAAAGGACTTCTGTGCTCGGCCTGGTTCATAGTCTTCGGCGGGCCAAAACCTTGAACTGTCTGGCGTGAGCACTTCGTCAATCAAGATCAATTCGCCATCGGACACTCCCCACTCAAACTTGGTGTCAGCGATGATGATTCCGTGCTCGGCCGCCAACTCACAGCCATTTCTGTAGACCTCAAGGCTCTTGTCACGGAGTTGAGTTGCCAGCTCCACACCAATCTTGTCCGCCATGAATTCATAGCTTACGTTCTCGTCGTGCCCTTCCTCTGCCTTGGTAGCCGGAGTGAATGTAGGCTCGGCGAGGCGACTACATTGCTGCAGTCCGTCGGGCAATTTGATACCGCAGACTTCGCCGCCTGCTTCTTGATACTCTTTCCAACCAGAGCCTTCCAAGTGACCGCGCACGACGCACTCAAAGGGTACGACCTCAGCCTTCTTAACGATCATCGACCTCCCCTCAAGCTGCGTTCGCTGAGACTCCGAGACGGCCAAATCAGCGGGCAATTCGGTGGAAAGCATATGGTGCGCCACGCCCAGTTTTGCAAACCAAAACCTGCTAATCTGGGTCAGCACGACACCTTTTTGCGGAATACCGCCCGCCAAGATCCAATCAAAGGCGCTGATTCGATCGGTACTTACGATTAGCAGCGAGTCACCCAAATCGTATACATCTCGCACTTTCCCGCTTCGTTTCGGAAAATCGAGATCAGTGTTGGTTACAGCTTGGCGAGGGTTCATCGAAGTCGAGTGCATGTAAGAGAATCGTGTAGCGTATCTTGGCTTTATTGAAGCAGTTGGGTTCATTAGTTAGATTTGCGTATAGTTTTTCGGGCTGCTTCGTACATTCCCGAAATGAGCGTTTAGTGCCCTGAAAGTTTCGCCTTGGCTCACCTTCGATTCACCGTTCCCAACACACAGGACCACGATCCGAAGGTATGGAAGACAGCCTATCTGACGGGAATCGAAGGAATTCCTTGGCACTGCAACCATGCTCTGGGCGACAGTCAGTTTAGCATTGGACGCCAGATTGACGAGTCTGGAAAGCTGAACATCGTTTGGCCAAGCTCCAGCCTTGGTCCTCTCTGCCTCTCATCGACAAGCTTGAGAATCACTGACGCTCCCTATTCTTTGCCGATTGAGATCGCTCGCGGAACCGTCTATCGACTCAAGTCGCAAGCGGATGAGTGGCAAAGGCTGGGATTGCGTGCTCCAGCGAGCTTCGGTGTCACGGCGGCCAAAGCACTCGATGCGTTCCTAAATGGCCTCACAGTTCGCAATGATGAGCCAGCTCAAGCAGCTTTGGCCCAGCAAGCAATCGATTTCGCACTCGAAGCATCCATCATTTTGGTCGAGGCTTTCAGCAAACAAGCCTTGGAGACTCGCCGCCAATCAGAGGGGCGACTCGCGACGCTTCTAGGCTGCGAACTGACTCCAGCCACACAGATCAACCGCAAGGGAGACGCTCTGCGGACCGCATTCAACACTGCTGCTATCTCTGCCGACTTCGGCGCCGTCGAAGCCATGTCTGGCGGACGAGATTTCTCTGTTTTCGATGAGCAGATCGCGTGGGCATCGGCCAATGACCAGAAAGTCTGCGTCGGCCCCATCGTCGACTTCCGTCGCGAGAAGCTGCCTCAGTGGTTGACTCTGCTTGACGATAGCTTTGAAAGTATCCTCAGCACCGCCTGCAAACACGTCGAAGCAGTGGTCGAACGCTATCGTGGAAAAGTGCATTTGTGGAATTGCGCCAGCGGCATCAACATTCCAAACCGTTTGGGCTGGAATGACGAAGAAATTTTACGCTCCGCCGTGTCGATGATCGAAACGGTTCGCCGCGCTGACGGGCGAACACCAGTCCTGCTGACGGTCAGCCAGCCCTGGAGCGAGTACTTGCGTCACGAGGCAAACGGTATCTCACCGCTCCACTTTGCCGATGCCCTTATTCGCGCAGATCTTGGCCTTAACGGTCTAGGGCTTGAGTTCAACTTCGACACCTATCCGGACGGATGCTTCCCGCGAGATCCGATTGAAATTGGCAAGCAAGTTGATCGCTGGGCCATGCTGGGACTTCCACTCATGGTCACACTGAGTATGCCGGAGCATCGCAACACTATCGATACATCACGAGTTTCCAGCTGGGGAATGCCCGCCAGTCAAGAGTCAGCCGAAACAACCGACGCCTCCGTTTTACCACCGGAATCGATTCTGCAACTTTTGCTCTCTAAGCCATCGGTGCACGCCATCGTGTGGCGACAAGGCGACGAACGCACCTCCTCGACAAATCTATGGAGCAAGGAAGGACACGCCCAGCCCTTGCTCACCCATATCGCCAAGCTTCGCAGGACATTCCTACATTGAGGCGACATGAATCCGGCCAATTTGCTGAGCGGCATAGCGAGCAGCCATTTTCCACAGCAGAAGCTAAAAACCCCAGCTCGACCACCATACGGTGGAGTATTGAGGATTGAGTAAGACAACGTCTCCGTTGTCCCTCCGCATTACGCACAACACCTATCTTGCACGCGATAGAAGATCGTCGTGGAAGTGAGCAGCTCTCCGATGCCGGGAGCACTTAGATGTTCATCAAGAGCATTCTCGGCCCAGCCCTCGTTCCAAATGAACAAGGCCGCCCTATCACATCCGCGACTGGTCCCGATTTCCATTGCTCTGACCAACGAGTTGCAGACCTCAACTAAGCCTCAAAGTCAGCTTTGGGCAGCTGAAAAGCCAAACATGAACACCCTTCGCCTCCCCGAGCTCCATATGCACACCCTCCAGCTATCGTTTTCCAGTTGGGGCCCAGTTTCAATCCCGTCACCGCTGCGAAGACAATTGGTGCCGGAGCTTCAGGCTTTTTCTTGTGCTGTAGAATGCGAATGCCCCAAGCAAGACAACTCCGCCTAAGACCATACGTCCTCGCAGACGCAGAACATTTCAACTCATGAATCTTGCTCCCGCGATAATTAACGATCCTCACCGCTAAGTTCAACTCTTCGCGAAGCAAGGTTATTGGGCCGCTAACGCATGATTACAACACGGGCTAACTTACGCTAACTCTTCGCCTGCGACCCGAACAGTAACACTATCGACGTTAATAGTCTGTTCTGCGAGCCGCTGGATATCCGCTGCAGTCACATTGCGGTAGCGACTGAGCACCGCGTCGATCGGCTCGTAGTTCTTCCGGGCCAACCAGGATTGGCCAAGTGCAAATAAGCGGTTGCTGGGCCGTTCATCTGAGAGAATGAGACCGGCTTCGATTTTATTGCGAGCCAGTTCCATTTCCTTTTCGGTAACGCCTTTGGCAACGATTTCGTCAATAACACGATTGACGATTTCTTCGTTAGATTCCGCGTCCCCAGGAGCACAGCAAAGGTAGCCTGTAATACAACCACAGTCAGCAAACATCTGCGGCCATAAAATCGCCGTTTCGGCCCTACCGGTATCAATCAACTCCCAGAACAAACGACTACCTGAATCATCGGCAAGTATCGAACACAGCATACGCAGAGCGTAGCGATCAGGATCGTTGCAATTCAGCCCAGGCCACAAGCGGACCATGTAACTCTGATGAGCCAGCTCACGTTCCAACGTCTCTTTGCCGCTACCAAACTCCGGTGCCGGAACATCGAGCCCGCCTGCAGTTTTGCCCCAGCCTTCAGCTACTTTCGAGACCTGCTCAATCAACTGCGGCACTTCGATCTTCCCACAAGCTACAACGTAGACATTGTCCTGAGTGTAACGCTGGCTGTGGTACGCTCGCATTTGAGCCACAGAAAGATCAGCAACGCTCTCCGTGGTACCGAGCACTCGCGTCGACAGAGGATGATCACCAAAGAACAATTCCGTCGCGCGTTCGAATGCACCGTACGGCGGTTGATCGTCGTACATGGCAATCTCTTCCAACACGACTTGCTTCTCGGTTTCAAATTTTTCTTCTTCCAGAGTGGGCTGCATTAAGTCGGTCAATAGATCGACCGCATGCTCCTGACACTCTGGAAGCACCGAAGCGTAAAAGACCGTGGCATCTTCAGACGTAAAAGCGTTGGAATGCGCTCCAAGGTGGTCCAACTCGCGATTCACGTCTTCCGCGGAGCGACGTAATGTTCCTTTGAAAACCATATGTTCGAGAAAGTGGCTTACACCTGCAATCTCAGGCTGCTCGTCACGTGCTCCGGTCTTCACAAAGCATCCGAAGCTGGAGGTAAAGGCAGACGGATCATTCAGCACCACGATTTCCGGGCCGTCGCTAGACTTGTGAGTAATCAAATCCATCCGGCAACTCCAGTGCTTGAGATCCCACGGTGACCAAGGAATAGTTTTTGGGTATGTTCTGGCTGAAATGCTGGAGCAGCGAATCACAACTCAGCTGATCGACTTTTTCCAACACTTCTTCTCGATTCGGGACACGCCCTAGGTAAAACCAATCGCTGGCAATTTGACTGCTACGCGCCGCAGATGATTCTTGCTCAAAGACAAGTGAACTCTTGATCCGATTCTTCAGTCTTGCGAGCTCGTCTTCGGAGATACCATCCCCTAAAGAATGAATCGTTTCTAGGAGTACGCTTAGCGTTTCTTCCGCTCGGGTCGTAGTCGTACCCGCGTAGCAAAGCACACTACCTTGTCCGGCCATTGAAAAGCAAGTCGCAAAGACGGAGTAAACCAAACCGCGTTTTTCTCGAACTTCCGAAAACAATCGAGAACTCATCCCGTCGCTCAGAACACCTACCAACGCCCGAGTTTGATAATAGTCAGGACTTTCGTACGAAACGCAATCATAGGCCAAGGCAAGATGCGTCTGGCTAGAAGAATAGTCAACATGCCGGCTACCGTAGCAAGATTGCAGTGCTGGCAGCTGTGGCCCGCCTTCTCCCTGCCAATCACCCAACGACTTTTCGACAATTTCGCAAAGTTCGTCCCAATCAAACTTTCCAGCCACAGCCAGAATACTGCCTTGAGGTCGATAGTTCTCTTGAAAGAACTCTTGCACGGCCAATTGCTCGCATTGTTCTAGGCCTTCACGTGTACCCTGCGAGATCCGACCAAAGGGCAGGGGATATCGAAAGCGTTTGAGCTCACTGAAGCATCGATGTGACGGCTCGTCGTCCAGAGCTCGAAGATCCTGCAAGCAGAGCTGTCGAGCGTCTCCGATCTGAGCAGGCGGAAGATGCGGCCTTTGAACGAGATCGGCATAGAGTGGAAGCACATCCTTGAGAACCGAACTTGGCATCGCGCAGCTGAATGAGCTGTGATTCGTGGTGACAGAGCTAGAGCGTTCTACTCCGAGTTCATCTAAACGCTCACCAAAAGCCCGGCTATCCAGATCAGCACAGCCACGCTGCGTCATCTCGCTTGTCAGTCCCGCCAACCCATCCAGACCGTTGGGTTCAAAGCAAGTTCCCGCTGGGATCAGAAATGTAAAGGCCGCCGAGCGCAGCCATGGCATCGGCTCGCCCAGCAAGACGAGGCCGTTATCGAATTGGCGATGCAGTACTTTTTGATCCATACTCTGTCGCAGGCTGGCACTTCCAAGTCACTCTCCCGCTTGCGGGAGACTCTCCCAAAGGAGAGTGGGTTCATGCCTATTTCTTCTTATCCGATTTTTTTGCCTTGCTCTCACTCTTCTTGGAGCTGCTGGATGAATCCGAAGAAGTCCCCTTAGGCTTGTCAGCGGCCTTGGCCTTGTTGTACGAATCGCTGCGATAGTCGGTCTGATAGAAACCAGAGCCCTTAAACACCACTGCCGCCCCGGTTCCCAACAAACGGCGAAGCTTCAGCTTTCCGCACTCGGGACATTTTCTCTTCTTCGGATCGTTGATGCCTTGATAGAGCTCAAAGGCGTGGCCGCAGGCATCACACTCATAATCGTAGGTTGGCATGTCTTGCCCCTTCTATTCTGCTTTCTCTGGCGCGCCGCTGCTAACCACCACATTGCTCGGCCGCACTACGCGGTCGTGCAACATGTACCCGACCGCGACTTCATTCATCACCACCCCCGAAGCATACTCTTCGCTAGGCAGCTGTGAGATTGCTTCATGCACATTCGGATCAAATTCTTCCCCGAGCGCCGGAATTGGCTTACAACCATAACGACCAAGCACATCCCTCATCTGCTGACTGACCATGGCAACGCCATCTCGCAGGCCCTTTGTCGCCTCGTCGTCAGCCCCCGCTTCGATGGCCCGCTGTAAGTTATCTCCAACTTCCAATAAGTCACGCACCAAGTTCATGTTCGCGTACTTAAGATTCTGCTCCGACTCACGCTGCATCCTCTTGCGAAAGTTCTCCATCTCAGCTCGAGCGAGCAGAACTTCTTTCTCCGCTTCCTGAACACGTTGACTATCAGACTTGGCGGGAATAGGCTCTTCTTTCGACTCTTCAAGAACTTCCTCTAATGCCTCATCGACACCGGCACTTGCTTCCGCCCCTGTTTCATCTGCTTCAACTTCAACTTTCACCGCTTCTTTGACGGTTTCCGTATTTTTGTTTTTT
>PKCQ01000462.1 GCA_002862265.1 Planctomycetaceae bacterium
CCTGCAGGCGCTTGGCAATGGACACCAACCGATGATGCAGCAGACGGAACCGTTCCTGACGCACATGTTGATGACAAGTCACATGCACCGATGATGTTCACCACAGACCTAGCGCTGCGAATTGATCCTGCTTACGGAAAAATCTCGAAACGGTTCCATGACAATCCAGAACAATTCCGCTTGGCGTTTGCGAAGGCTTGGTACAAGTTGACGCACCGCGACATGGGACCCGTGACGGCATTGCTCGGACCTGAAGTTGCCGAAGCTCAAGTTTGGCAAGATCCTGTTCCTGCTGCTGAGCATGAATTGGTCAACGCTGCCGATATCGCATCGCTAAAGAAGACAATTCTGGCTTCCGACCTGACCGTATCGCAGCTTGTTTCGACCGCTTGGGCGTCCGCATCGACTTTCCGTGGAAGTGACAAGCGTGGTGGTGCCAACGGTGCTCGAATTCGCCTCGCTCCACAGAAAGACTGGGATGCCAACCAGCCAGAGCAACTCGGCAAAGTGCTCGCTGCAATGCAAAAAGTACGGGAGCAATTCAATGCTCAAAATGACAAGCACATCTCGATGGCTGACCTCATTGTGCTTGGCGGAGCTGCTGGTGTCGAAGCTGCGGCGAAGCAAGCAGGTTACAACGTCGAGGTGCCGTTTACTCCGGGTCGAACAGATGCATCGCAAGAGATGACGGACGTCGATTCCTTTGCCGTACTTGAGCCCAAAACCGACGGCTTCCGCAACTTCTTCGGCAAAAACCACGATCGTCCAGCGGAAGAATTGTTGGTAGATCGCGCTCAACGTCTGACGCTATCAGCTCCCGAGATGACTGTCCTAGTCGGAGGACTTCGCGTTCTCGACACCACCGTGGGCTATCCCACGCTTGGACGTCTGACGGAACGCCCTGGCCAGTTGAGTAATGACTTCTTCGTCAACCTGCTGGACATGACCACTCAGTGGCGAGTCTCACCCGTGTGCGAACACTTCTACGAGGGGCGCGACGCTACTGGTAAAGTCAAATGGACAGCCAGCCGCGTGGACTTGGTCTTCGGATCGAATTCCCAGCTCCGAGCCATTGCAGAGGCTTATGCAAGCAGTGACGCCAAAGAGAAGTTCGTTAATGACTTTGTTGCCGCCTGGACCAAGGTCATGCAACTCGATCGCTTTGATCTAAAGTAGGCTAAAAAACGAGAGATTTCTGAAAAATCAAAACTCGCTTCGAGGATTTTCTCGGAGCGAGTTTTCTTTGGTCGCTTACTTAACCCTCTTCCTTTTCCATGAAGTCTTGCATGGCTTTGAGAGTTTCTTGACTGACATGATGCTCGAGGCCTTCGCTATCAGTTTGTGCCGTTTTCTCGCTGACACCCAACGCGAGAAGAAACTGGTACACGATCTCGTGTCGCGCTTTCGCTGCCTTGGCCACCCGCTGCCCCTTGGAGGTGAGCGCAATTGGACCGTAAGGCTCTGTAGTGGCATAACCGTCTCGGACTAGCCGACCGATCGCCTTGCTGACGGTGACATGGCTGACACCGAAGTGCCGAGATAAATCCACGGCGCGGCACAGGCCACTGCTTTCAGCAATCTCAGCAATTGCCTCCACGTAGTCTTCCGCGAGTTCCGTTGCGTGATCTGAACGGATTCTAGAGTGAGTTCCAGAAGCACCAGAGCTGCTCAAGGGACCTGATTCCTTCTAAGTAATTCTTCCGTCTTTCCCATCATAGCGACACGTTCTCGAATTGTCGCTCCGGCCGTTTGCCTTCCCTCTTTTGAGGGCTCAAGTCTCCCAAGGCGGACGCACAAACGGTTACTCCTAACTACGAGAAAAAGGCCTTCACCGAAGTGTAGCCGATGCTACAATTTTAAGGTACAGCCGAGGCTAAATTTCAAAGCTCGGGACAATATCCGATTTGAAGCATCGAAATTCCGAATGAATAACCGTACGCAGAATGGTTTCACATTGGTGGAACTGCTTGTCGTGATAGCCATTATCGGCATCCTTGTCGGACTCTTGTTGCCGGCTGTGCAGGCTGCTCGAGAATCTGCCAGACGCATGCAGTGCAGCAACAATCTCAAGCAACTAGGGCTTGCGATTCACAGTTACTCATCGGCGCACCGAGTTTTTCCATCTGGCTATGTGAGTTACGCAACGAGTACTGGTGCGGCCCCACCTGGGGCGAATATCGATCCAGTCACCTGGGATGCTGCTCCAGGCTGGGGCTGGGCAGCTTTGATCCTGCCACAGATCGAGCAGAGCACGATTTCCAATGGGCTGAACTTTGAGCGTGCGATCTGGAATCCAGTCAATGCAAAGCTGGTGCAAGCACAGCTCTCCGTCTTCCAATGCCCCTCGGTCAGTGGCGATCAGGAGCCTTTCGAAGTGTTAGACGAATCAGGCAGCCCGCTGCAGATCGGCGGCCGCACGATCACACTCGGACGCAGCAATTATGTCGCAAGCCACGGGCAGGAGTCTTGCTGGGGCGAGTGTGGCTCTTCTACGACAGGTGTCGTCTTTACCAATATCTACACCAGCGAAACAAAAACCGTGAGGATAGATGGTGATGCGAGTCGCGTGGCCGACGGTCCATTTTACCGCAATTCGAAGGTTCGGTTTCGCGATGTAACGGACGGAACAACCAACACCATTTTTCTGGGCGAACACTCATCGCGGCTGAGTGAAAAGACTTGGGTTGGCGTCGTACCTGGTGCCTTCACGCATCCACGGTTTCGCACTCCGGAGAACGGTCCCGACGCCGCTGCCACTTTGACTCTGGTGCACGCTGGACCCTCTGGCGGAGAACTCGATATTACAGGTGCGCCGATCATTCATCCTGTCAACTTTCCGACCTACCACGTCGGACAAATGTTTTCTGAACACCCAGGTGGTGGTCAGGTTTGCTTTGGCGACGGAAGCGTGCGTTTCATCGCGGAGACCGTCGATCTGTACATCTGGGCCGAGCTTTGCAGTATGGGCGAAGGTGAGGTCGTTAGTCACGAAGACTTTTAATTCGTTTCATTAACGGACAACAAGAAGCGCCAAGTTGCAAATGAATCGCCAGCAGATCATCGCTATTTTTATCCTGGTATCAGTTGCTGCCGCTGGAATCTATTTCTGGCTTGGTCGTGGCTATGGCGAGCTAAGTCTGCAAGGCTACGCGTATTCCAAGGCATTGTTCTTGGCTTGCAATCAAAAAGACTCAGAGAAGCTTGAGCAGATTTCTGAGATGATCGAGCAGGATGCCGCATCCGGCCAACTTCAATCGCAGGAAGTGAAATGGCTGCAATCGATCATTGAGCTCGGGCTGAACGAAAGTTGGACAGAAGCCAACCGCCGAGTGAGGAAGTTGATGAACGACCAGGTCCAGGAAGTGCCCTGACGAGACGTGTAAACGCCTAAGCGCGTCCCGGAAAATCTTCTGGGTATTTATCGTAACGCTCTGGGCAACAATCTCTATAAGCCTTGGTACGGCGTACGTTCTTGCTACCAAGCTCCAGCGTCAACTTACGAGAAAAAACTCTCTTCTCTGGCCAATTCGACGTTGGGCCAAACGAGGAGTATCACAAACACTACCAAAACCAGGATTTCCTCATGGCTTTGCGTTCCCTTCGATTTCCTTCCATCTGTTTTCTCGCCCTGGGCTTGCTGAACGTCAGCTTGTTGCCCAATGGACTTCGAGCCGCTAATGCTCCCATAGTCACAGCCGACGAAACTCCGGTATACGTCGCCAAAGTCAATTTTGACGAATTCCGCAAAACAACCATTGGTGAGAAGCTCATGTCACTTGTCGAAGCGATGGCGAAGGAGGAGCTAGGTGGAGAGGGAGATGCAGTCCAGAAGATCACCGAAGGATTGGGTTTCAACCCCATGGAGGAGCTGCAATCCGTAACCGTTATGGCGGATTCCCGCTATTTGCCCGACGAGAGTCTCAAAGTCGTGGTTGGCTTAGGAAAAACGACAGGCAATCTGGAAGGGTTGGCACTAACTCTTCCCGGCTACGATTCGGAAGAAATCGGAGAGCACACGATCCATTCTGCCTACCTCGATGGTCAGCGAGCTTTTGCTACCATCCGAGAATCAGGCGGCAATAAGCAGGTTGTGGCGGCCATGAGTCGATCGAATTTGATGGATCTACTTGATGACAAAGGAGGAAAAGCACCAGCTCTACCAAATGGTGAATCGACGCTTTTGCAGATCCATGCGTCGGATCTACCTCCACAGCTCAAGGAAGAGTTTGGCGAAAACCAGCCGCTTAATACGGCCATAAAGCTCATTTCTAGCTTCATGGTAGTTGTGACTGCGGACGACGATTCATTTGGCGTAACCGTTCGACTCAATGCCACTTCGGAGAAAAAAGCTGATCAGATCAAGCAACTCGCCCAAGGTGCACGTGCATTGTTGAGTCTTATGGAAGATGAACTGAAGCAAGACAAAGACTTCATGGCAGTTAAGAGTATCTTAGATGAGGTAAAATTCGGGCACGAAGGCAAGACCTTCTCTGCGAGCGTCGATGTCCCCGAGCAATTCATCATGAAGTTTCTAAAGGAAGAGGCTGGCCTACCGCTGTGAGTCATTCGATCGCAAGATCTGCGCTGCATCCATCTGTTTCTAGTTCAAACTCGAATGTGAATGCAGCCTCGCCAGATAGCGAAACGCTCGTCGACTCTGTGCAAGAGCTGGCTGTGCGGACCAAATCAGGCGACGAAAGAGCTTTTGCCGAGCTCTATCGTCGCCTCGTTCCGCGTATGCGCTCCTTTTTAAGTGGCAGAACCGATTTGCGAAGTGCCGATGTCGAAGAGGTAATTCAAGAGTCTTTTCTCAAGGCCTGGCGCAACATCGAAAGATTCGATGAGGCCTTTCAATTCTCAACTTGGATCTACACTATCGCCATCCGCACGGCGAAGGACTTTCATCGCAAGCGAGCGCGTAGCCGGCGGCTGTTCAATAAGTTGGCTGAGGAGTCTCTGGACATTAGCCCTGATGTGAAATCCTGCTCGGTCGAGGTCCGAGAGAGCTCTGATAACGTGTGGAGCATCGCTCGAGAAATGCTATCAAAAGACCAATACTCGGCGATGTGGCTTCGCTATTCGGAAGAACTCTCCGTCAAAGAGATAGCCCAGGTCCTAAAGAAAACAAGTGTCGGCGTGCGAGTCTCCTTGCACCGAGCTCGCGCCAGCTTGCAGAAAGCAATGCAAGAGAAAGGCCTTCATTAATGATTGCGTTCATAAAACGATTGCTGGCAAAGTGGCACTTGAACCGAACCGAAGACACGAGCTGCGAACTACCAAATTGGGTGCAGCAGTTGCTTGAATCAGACCGAGAGCTCGCGGAATACCAAACTGGTCTTCAGACGCTTCGAAAAGAACTAGTGCAGGCTCGGGCTGAGTGGAGCGACCAGAATTTCCCTGCTTCGGTGGAGATTTCTGCCTACGAGATCGCGGAGACAGAAGGGCGATTCATCGAACTCTTGAACCAAGATTCCATGGAAACCAAGCCTGCCGCAAATTCTCGATTTTGGAATACGGCAGCTTGCCTTACCGCTGCAGCTAGCATCGCAATAATCATCATTGCCTTGCAGAATATGCCCGGCTCAGGTGGCGGGGCTATCACCAAACCGTCTGGCCAAGATGGCGTTGTGGAGACGGATGAGATTGACATAAAACCCTTGCTTGCGACGGCGAATGCTAGCAGTCAAGTTGCGATGAGTATTTCCGATGGTACGAATCGGTGGTTTAACAAATTGACCTCGCGCGTCGCGCCGGCAAGCCAAGAAACAGTCGATGCGCCTGAGGCCTTGATGTCGCTTACTCGCGAAAACTTGCGAGACTCCGACGGCAGAATGCGAACTGCAATTCGCAGCTTCGCCACAACTCTGACCACTAGCGTCACGGGTCTAAGCATCTCCTCCAACTAACGTAGCGGGCATCTTTCTGCGTGTTGGGATTTGCCCCCCGATACCTTCTTTAGATTCCTACTCCGCAGTGTTATTTCTGCTTCCTCATCCAATTGACGAAGTTGGCCAACTGCGGATGGGACCTCAACAGTACGAGACTGTGATAGTGTCGCCCCAATTCTTTCTCTTTGGGGTGAAACGGTGAACTGCGCTGTGACAATCGTGACATAACGAGACGGTGATTCGCATTTGCTCGCGGGTGAAGTTCTTCTGAAACCACTTGTTCTTATGGCAAGTTCGCGGGATCAAATGATGCTCAGTCGCACCCCGCTTGGTTTTTCGATGACATAGCTCGCAGGATTGCTCGTTTGCCATGTCGAAGACTCAGAGATAGAAAACGGGGAAGTTGATCACTCGCCGAAACGTGGATGAGCGATGGCGTCCTGATTGGCACCCGCAAAGATGCTGCGGCCACCATCAACGGGCAAGCAAACCCCCGTGATAAAAGGGCTCGTTGCCAGAAAGTGGACTGCTCGAGCGACGTCATTAGCTGTGCCGGCTCGCTTGAGCAGGCTCTCGGCAACAATCTGAGATTCTCGCCCTGGACTGATCTCATCGGCTAGCAAGACAGGCCCTGGCAGGATCGCGTTCACGCGAACCCTTGGATTTCGCGACGCCAACTCCACGGCCATGGTTCGGGTTAGCGTCTCGATTGCTCCCTTACTTACAAAGTACGCGGAGAAATCCTTGTAAGGTCGCTTCGTGGCCCAATCGCCGATATTCA
>PKCQ01000267.1 GCA_002862265.1 Planctomycetaceae bacterium
ACTTTCATCGCGAGTCGATTCGATGCACCGATCTGTGAAGAGTTGCTTCAGCGACTATGTGAGCTTTTCAGTCGGGAAAGCTCTGAAGTCCTGGAGATCATGGATCGTATGCAAGCCTACTGCAAGGATGCTCGTCAATTTGCCAGACGGCTGCAAGATTTCTTGACCGTGCGACATTCGAGCTACAAATGGCCCGCGACGAGCGAGCATCCGATTGCGTACAAGCGACCTTTGATTCGGATTTTGCCAGATTCGATCTTGCGGCGTCTCAAGCTGATTGAAACCTCGCCCGACAAGGCGGCCTGGGATGAGTACTTTAAGATAATTCGTCGCCTGCGGTTTCTGATTCAGTCGAATCAGTTGCTCACAAAAGACTGCAACGCGATCCTTCAGCATCAACCTCAGCATGCGGCGAAGATTTTGAGTCTTGTGGTGCGTGGACGCGATGAGCCCGAATTCTTACCACCAGAGGCTCAAAACGCTTTCTCATTCTTGTTAGCACACGAGATTAATACTAGTGAGAACAATATTTTGACAACGGGGAGTCTCCAGCGAGCTGGACATTTCGCCACTGACATGGCCTCGCGCTTGGTCAATTTCAACGAGACCACAATTGCATTTTTTTGTCGCCAGTTCCTCAGTGACGCTGTCAACCGGAATATGTTGCTAGAAGCCTGCGTTTCACAGGACTTGCAGGTAAAGCTCGCTGACTTTGTGGTTTCAAAGCTGGAAAAGCTATCCGACGATGAGAAGTACTTGGAGTGGATGGCCTGCGTGTCCGTAATTTCCCCTGTGGAAGATGCGATCAAGGCAAGGACTACATTGCAGGCGATTACATCGGTTAGGGAGAACCGTTCGATCGGCAATAAGGAATTTAGCGACTTAGTGGGCGATATGCGGGCCAACTACCAGAACGCCTTGGCTACCCTCGCCAATCCCATTTTATCGGCTGCTGGCAAGACATCACGAGTTGCATCGCTCTACATGACGCTCAACGAGATTACTGAGACATTTGCTTCGACTGGTAAGACCGAGAACTTCAGCGTCGTTCGCGCAAAGTATTCCCGTCGGTCGAATATGTAGTTCAGCTTTTCGATCGCTGGAGCACTTTGGTAAGATTGCGAATTGCCAGGGTTCTATCGAGTGAGCCGGCACGAGCGTTCTATGATCAGCCCACCTGTGAAGAATGGCGGCATTAATGTGTTGCTCTCGTAAGGGACTGAAAGAGCAACTTCGATAAACTCAGTGTTCTGGTTCAAGCTGCGTGACGTCACAGTTACGGTAGTTCCTCAAATGTTGGAGATGCCGAGCAAATTGTTAAAAGCTACCTCGACCTCGCTGGCAGTCGCACCGGGGACAATGCCTTCACGAGCGCCTTCAAATGCGGCGGCCTCCGCTACATTCCAAACCATGTTGGCGTACCCCAATTTCAGGGCACCGAACAAAATGATGAACAGCAAGGGAGCGGTCATGGCGAACTCGACCGCAACTCCTCCGCGACGAGATTTTCGATGGATTCGATTCATGATTTACTTCACTAGCTCGACGGCAGGAGAACGAGCGATATCGCGAGCGGCCTGATTAAGATCGTCAGATTCATCAGCGCGGATCTGTAGTCCTCCGGAAGTTGCCTGCGAGACGCAGTAAATTTTGCTTCGCTTCCCTGCTAAAAGTGCTGGTGTGTACTCGCTGAATACGATTCACGGCCGTAGCTACAGTACGGTCGGGTTTAGGGCCTCGGTTGTGATTTCCGTCTGTCATCAAAATCACCGTCTTAGCAGCGAAGGCTCGCATTAGCGGCTCGTTCACAAGCGAATCGTTCCCATTACCAAGTCGTTGCCAACAGCAGTGAGACCGCTGGTTCTGAGTCCGTTCACCACATTCTGACCTGCGTCGAAGTCGGGAGTGATACTCACCATCTTGAGTACATTGGACGACTAAACTGTTAGGCTCACGCGAATCTCAGATAAGAACACGCGGACCGCCTTTTTCAAAGCAGTGAGTCTTGTACCAGTTATGGTACGTCTGTTCATGGATCCTGAGACATCCAAGACGAGAGCTACAGCGCGCACGCTCTTTGCGGGGATTGCTGTCGCGCTGGGAGAAGCTGTCCGTTGAAAGAGGCGTGAGAAGAACAGCTCGACCTCTCCATCACGCGCTGTCGCATCACGTTGATCTTTTACACTCATTGCCGTGAAGGGAATATGTCGAGCAACAAACTGGAACCGATTACTGTTCGGAGACGTCCGTACTGTGCCAACCTAGAATGTCATCTGCAGCAAGAGTCAGTCCATCCCCCGCAACTTTGTTACGATCGGCGACTGCCAAAGCTGCATTGATGGCTACATTCTCATTTTGTGTGCTAGCAAGTGTCTTCGCGCCAGCACATTCCGCCACAATTGGTGCAACGACTAGTACTTATCGAGCCGTATATATGTAGGCTACATCGACAATGGAAATCGTGCCGACTCGGAAGATAACAAGTACCACCGCCACCAAAACTAGCATCGCTCCGCGGCGATCATCTCGAGCCAAGTTGTTCGGTAATCGCTTTGATTAACCTTTCCCTAGCTGTCGCCATTTCTTCTTTGTGCAGGATTGCTCTAGCGGAGATGTCAAGGCCGTTAAGCGGCCCAAGATTGGTGATGCCCTTCTGAGCACCTTCGACCGAGACTCTTACGGAAAACACCTCGCCATTTTCCAAGGCATCCAGATATTCACTTAACGAGATTTGGCCAAGTGTGATATTTCGACTTTTCAAAACCTCTTTTGTAAGGGCTCTGGCGGATGCTGCGCTACCATTGGGCCTTGCTGCAGCTTTGGCAGCTTCCCAGGTGGATTGGACGACAGCTTGACTCATGAAAAGTAATTTCGCGCCCTCGAGAGATGCGAAAACGAGTAGGAACACGACTGGCAAGTAAATTGCCAGTTCGACCACAGCTGCCTGACGTTGGTGATTGGATCTTGGGCGTCTGTTGACTGCTCAATTTCCAAGAGATGAGTTCGAGGCCTCAGAACCTAGACACAAACGGGCTCACGGTCTACTTCAGCTGCTGCTTCCCGTGCCGCTGGTGTTTTGCAGCTTCGATGCTGATCCGCATTTCATTGAATTTGTCGGCCACTTCCCCCCAGAAATAGCCGACGCTGAGGCATCCCTTTGCACTAGTCGAACTTCGTGCTGGCGAGGAGTATCGGTTGTAGGGGTTAAAAGGCGGTCAGCTATAAATCACCCTCAGGGATGCCTCACCTGGAGAGGCCCTCGCCAAAAATAAAGAACTAGAGGGCTTGAAAACTGGATGTGGACGCGACTCGCAACCTACTTCGCCGGTTTTTGCAGTAAGGACTTTAGCATCTTTTCGTCGGCTGAGCCTTCGAGCCAATTCAGCTTTACGAGAAATGCGTCCATCTTTAGAACTGTGTCTAGAAATGATTGCTGGCTTTTACGCTCATTGAAAAAGCCGTGAGTTTGTCCGTCGTAAATGAACAACGCTGAAGCCACACCAACCGCCTTGAGGTCGGCGTCGAACTTCTCTGCCGTCGCAACAGGAACGAGCGAATCTCTCGAACCAAGGAAGACGATTGTCGGCGGGTCATCTTTTGAGATGTTGTGCGCGGGAGAAATTTTGGGAAACCATTCTTTGACTCGCGAGTGCCCGTAGCCCTTTGGCCCGTTGTCATAGACTGGATTGAAAAGCAACAAAGCATTGGATTTGGAGCTGACTTTGGAGTTTGCCTCGGATGCATCATCGAGTCCATCGCAGATGCCCGTCGTTGCGGCGACATGACCTCCAGCAGACCCTCCCCCAGCAGCGATCCGATCAGGATCAACGCCAAGGCGAGTCGCATTTTCACGAATCCATCGTACAGCGGATTTCCCGTCCGCCACACATGCGTTGGGAGCCGTCTTCTGCCGCGACTTGACGCGGTAGTCAGCCACAAAAGCGACCATTCCACGTGAGGCTAGATACTTCGAATGTTGCTCAAACTGGGTGACCGTACCGCCATTCCAGGAACCCCCAAAGAAGAACACCACGGCAGGTCGTTTGTGTTGTTTGGGGGCATGCCCCTCAGGATCAAACCGGTAGATCCACAAATCGTCTCCCGAGGCCCTCTTGTAGACCTCCGCCACCGCAGCCCCCTTGAAATCATGCTTTTCCGTCTTGCAGAGCCCTTGGCTGGAAAACAGCAGGACGATGGAGAAGAGGGTCGCATTGCGAAGCAAGATTTTATTCATGATGGGAACTCAGTGAGTAAAGGGAGGCTGGTGGTCGAAAAAACGAAAATGAATTCGGTGCGGAAGTATCCTCGATTGTATCTCAAAACAAAAAATTGGGGCGGTTTAGGGCGGCTCTCGTTGTAGACTGGAATAAGGACGCACGCGACGATTCACTTCTGGTCCCTTGCGAACGATGGGTTACTTCGGCGAAACCTTGACCACAACAACACGGTGGTCAGACATTATGGAGAGTTCGACGTGATAATCGATGTAGTTCCAGCTGTTTGGGATGAGCACCCAATCGCTAGTGTTTGGTGGTGCGTCAGCATAAAAGGTTAGCCGTTCAGCACGCTGCGATGCGACCATCGGATTTCTCTGAAGTTTTCCGGATGCGGCGAAGAGTTCTAATTTGTTCTTGTTGTTTGCACCATTGCGGATTCAGGAAAGCCATTTGGTGCTGGATTCAAGTCACCCGCCAAGAATATCGGAGTTTGTGCAACATCTAGCAGTTTGATGGTTTACTCCGCACTTTGCACCCACAGGGGACGCTGCGATAGGTGAGCGATGATATCCTCAATTGTTTGCGACGGTGTTTCGATTTGATAGAACACTGCCTTCTTCTTCCCTGCCAGAAGGTTCTCTCTTTCGGCAAAAGACGGCAAGTCCACGACTTTCGCGTCAGGAAGCGGGTACTTGGAGAGTACAGCATTGCCAAACCGATCTGTCCGGAAAAGCAATCGAAAGTCGATGTTGCGTAGCTCGACGCGATATTAGGAGCCAGCTTTTTCGGCGCAAGTATTGCGCCTGATTGACTATACAGCTCCTGCTTGTTTCGAAGTCGACTTCGTTTATTACTACAATGTCTGCATCCAGCCTCTTGAGCAATTCTGCATGATCGTCCAAACGTTGCCCACGTCCCAATTGGAGACCACTAAGCCTCACTCATGAGCGATGTTGTAGCTCAAGAGTTTTAGCTTCTGACTCTGGGATTCAACCATGTTCTGCACACCAGCAGCAGCTGAAGAGGTTGAAATCTAGTGGATAGTGACTTGCCGTCAGCGACTTGCAAAACGACTCCAAAGATACGGCACAATGCGACCAAGAGAACACAAGATAGTATCGTAAACAAACGACGGTATCCCCGTGCTTGCGTTAGGTGCTTTGTGTCATTGCCCTGAGATTCCGAATGCATCTAAACTAAAGCTTGGAAGAAGTAACCAAAAGAGTTGTGCGATGCACAATTTAGTATAATGCGTGAGAGACGAGGCTGGTTAAATGTCGCTTGGCTTCTCGGGTTTTTCGTTTAGGCTTTCGACTGCCATGGAAGTGAGTTCTTCGGAGCCGAAGGATTGTTGAGCTGCGACGGGCAGGGCGCGTTTGTAGCCCGCAAGTGATCCCAATGCATCAATCATGGCGAGGAGAATGCACCCCAGAAGACACAAGAAGATTACTGCCCAAAGCCAAACGTAAAGCTTTTTGTCGGGAAGACTTTCACGAGGCACAAATGCCGTAGCCGCGATTAATGTTCCGACGATACAAATCAATGAGTTGTTGAGAAAACGAACTGTGCGCTGTACTCTCGACCATCGAAGGAGAACACGACTATCGCCCTCCGGAAGCTCTACATCACTTTGCCAGTTGGGCGGACGCAAGCGAAAGAGGGCTAGGCCACAACCGATTAGTGCGAGGCCTCCGATGAGACAAGCTAGGAACTGCAGCACTTGGGGAACTCGTGGAAGCTATAAGGAACGAAGGTCAGGATTTTTGATATCACGTACAAGTCGACCATAGCGGAGGGAGGAATGCAAACGTGTAGGCAACTCCAGGAGCAATGGGGGAGAATTGGTCTGGTAGACGCTGCGAAAAGACTTTCTTCCCGGAAAGTATTGCTACTTTGCCCAATCAGCACCAGGACAAAGTCGGGAGGCGAGTCTCGAGTCAGAACTTGCTGGTACAAGTTCGCTTTCACGCATTGTTTCCTTAGGCGAGTAAAATTTCCGTTGATCGATAGAGCCTCCTCTGCCGGTTGCCTTAGCCTTGAGAGTTGCTTGGGGGGCAGCCAGTTGGTTGGGAAGGTTGCCTCGTTAGGTAGCCGGCTGAGCTAGAATTGTTCGATGTGACCGAGACTCTCTTGACCTGAGATTATGGAACCAGTTTACGTAGCAATTCTGCTTTACTTCTTGGCCCTCTGCTTGGCTTTTGTCGATCTGTTTATTCCCAGCGGCGGAGCACTGATCTACGTTTCCGGGCTGACGGCACTGGCTTCGGTGTTCTTCGGGTTTCAAGTGGGTCACAATGTCGGCATGGTTATGCTGGCTGTTGTTTTTCTATCTGTGCCAGCGTTTGCGTTTTTGGCGGTCAGGATCTGGCCGCTTACACCGATCGGTCGAAGAGTTATATTGCCTGCAAAAGAGCGGAAGGAAGCGAGAGAGGAAGAGAGA
>PKCQ01000475.1 GCA_002862265.1 Planctomycetaceae bacterium
AGCTGGTCCTTCAGATCGCCACTTTTGCTCTTAAGTCTCTCTCGCCAGCGCTGAAGAGCTACTTTGCTTTTCCACTTCACCAGAGTTGGCTCGGCTGCTCGACTTAGCATCGAGTCTGTTTCAACCTTGCTCCACACTGACTCTGCCTCATCCACACCTTCGGTCAGCGTAGTAGCGGCGGACAGAGCCGCTAGTCTGGCGGGACGAGGAGTTTGGCCCTGCATCCAGTCATCCAGGCGCTGTATTACGGCTCCGAGCGCTTTCGAGCGATTCTGAAAACCAAATTTTGCGTCGAGCACAATTTGTTGCATCGTGGCAACGCTCCGCTCCATGTCTTCAGAGAGGACGGCTTCTAAGTCAATGCTTCTTGGGCCTCGCCCAAATGAAATGCCCCACAATACGCCGGTGTTCGGATCCACTTCCCAACGGCTCTGTAGAGGTCGTGCAGGAGTTTGCTTGTTAGTCGCAATGTTTTGAGCAAAGACTTGCTCTACGCACGAAACCAAAGCTGTGGCGAACAGGACGACTGACAGCATACGTCCTGGGTCTGCATGTAATTTTCGTTGATGGAGAGATGCCTGCATCGAATTCACCTAATCCGGCTTGGTCATTCGCCAGAGGCGAACGGAAAGTATGAGCATACAGCCGAGCGAAATTCCACCACCGACCCACCAAGCAGCAGGTGTTAGGTTGTAGAGTTCGAATCCCGGTGAGTTCATCTCACTGAGAGCTGCTGCGGCAGGATTAAAAGTCAGTACACGTTCGATGAAGATCGGCCCAAACGGCCGGCCTCTAGCTAGCCATACCAACAAGGTGCCGGCAAAGATCGTGAGCAGGGTTCCGTAAGCGCTGGCGGTTGCCGCTGCGGTCGCTCTCGCAAAAGAACTGACGCAAGCACTGATCGAAACCACCATCGCTACGGCCACCAGCAACGAAATGATGACGTTGCCAACTTGGCCACTCATCGCCGGTTGAATGAAGCTCATCACTGCGTATCCAGGTATGGTCGCCAGCAGGACCAGCAGCATAGTCCAAACGACACTCATGACCTTGCCGATCATCACACGGATAGGAGAAATCGGAGTCGACCTGAGAATCTGCCACCCACCTGATTCGACCTCCGATGCAATTAAGTTTGCTCCTAGACTTGGACCCACCAAAAGCATCAAGGCTACTTGCATCAAGACCATCGGTCCTGCAATCTTGTCCACTCCCCAGCCGGTAGCACCAACTGCAGCCAGCACGGTTAGCATTAGCGAGATGATTGCACAGATGGCGACCAAACGGATTAACCAATGCAGACGGCCGAACTTTCGAGTTCGAAATTCCTTGACCATGATAGGGTTCAGCCAGAACGGAATTCCGGACTTGCGGCTATTCGGGTCAACCAAGTAGGCGATACGTCGCAGGATGCTCTTCTTAGTGGTCACGCCAACTACTTTGCCGGTTGGCCGTGCGCGATCGAGCAGCACTGGATCTAGTTTGCGGACAGTGACGATTGCCAAGGCTGCTGTTACGATCGCATTTAAAATGCAAAACTCAAACCAACCGGTTCGAATGCCAATGGAGGCTGCAACTGCTTCGTAGCCCGTAATCTGAAACAAAGCAGACATCGGGGAAGACGCTGTCATCCATCGCGCGACGGTTGCGTAAACTCCGGCAATATCTCCCGTCAGGACGATTGGCCCGAGTGACAACACCGTCAAAGCAAGAACAGCTGCGTAAGTCCAACGTAAACTCGCATCGGACGAGGCGGATCGCACGCTGATCCACAAACCAATCGCTGAGTATTGAACGGCCATGACGACCAGCACAATTGCGAGTGGTCCCAGGTGATCCTTGACCGACACTCCTCCCATCGCAAAACAAGCAGCCAGCGCTGGCATGCTGACTGAGATCAGAATGAACGAAAGAGTCACGTTGCTAAGTAACTTGCCAAGATAAATCTTCCAGGGTGTCGTCGGAGAGTTTAGCAGCAACGTCAGCGTTCCCTTCTTGCGTTCTGCGACAAGCGAAGTCGCGGGGAACGCAGGTACCAGCATCATGACGGCAAGCGTCAGTGCGAAAGCCAATGGTCGAAAGACTAGCATTGCACCTTGGCTAATCACATCCACTGTGTTGTCGGACGGCCAACGCAAGAGTACCAAACCACTACTGATGATTGCCACGGCCAGGATCGCGGCCAGCGTCTTCCCGGAACGCAGACGATCTAAAAGTTCACGTTGATAGAGCGGATTTTGCCAAAACAAGATCATTGCAATTCTCCGCTATTACCCAGCCGCCACGGACAGGAAGGCATCTTCCAAGTCGCCGGCGACTTCACGAAACTGTGTCACGGAGATTTCAGATTGGACCAATTTCTGTAGGACTGCCGCAAGCTCTTCTTCAGTGTTAGAAGTGGGGAATCGCAGCACGTACTCTTGAGGTGACAGGGTCACTTTGTCGCGCTCGATCGTTTCGCCAATCAGATCAGCCGCCCTTTCCAAATCCTGACTGTCCACCAACTCGACTTCATAGCTTCGCACGGGACAAAGCTGCCGCATCACTTCATCGAGCTCACCGAATGCCTTTAGCTTGCCTCCGGTGATGATGGCTACTGTGTCGCAGATACGTGCCAGCTCGGGAAGAATGTGACTTGTCACGATTAGCGTCTTTCCCTCTGTGGCCAAGCGAAGCAAGATCTCTCGCATCTCGATTCTTGCCTTGGGGTCTAAGCCGTTTGCTGGCTCATCGAGAATCAGGACTTGCGGATCATGCAACAAAGTCCGAGCTATTCCGACGCGCTGTTGCATCCCATGGCTCAAGCTCTCTACAAACTTGTCTTGCATGTAGCCGGAGTTGGTAACTTCGAGCACTTCTTCGATTCGCTGAGTGCGCTTCTTTCCGTAGATTCCAAATACGGCCGCGAAGAAATCTAAATACTCGCGCACTCGCATGTTGTCATAGGAACCGAAACGATCCGGCATGTAGCCAACCAAGTGCTTAATCTTGCCGGACTGCTGACTGCAGTCGACGCCAGCAATTGTGGCTCGTCCCGAAGTCGGCTTGGATAGTCCAACGAGAACTTTGATCGTCGTGGTCTTTCCGGCACCATTGGGCCCGATGAAGCCCAAGATTTCCCCACGCTTCACATGAATAGAAAGGTCTTCTAGTGCGGTGAATTCACCGTATCTTTTGGTCAAATTCTCGGTCTGAACGACTATTTCGTCACTGCTTGTCATCAGTATTCTTTGCGAAAAGGATTCTTTTCGTGTGTTCGTTGTTGTATAAGCTGCCTTCTGGATTTTAGTCGGCGACCACTCGTCCACGATAGCTGGCTTCTAGATTGTTGACTTGCCAAGGAACTGAGCGGCTCGAACTTTGACCTTGCTTCAGATCTTTGCGGTCACTGACTTCAAGTACCAGATTCAGCATGCCATCTCTTGCAGCCTCAAGCACTCCTGGATCAGAAACACGAGCGCTCCAAGGTATCGAGGGCTCATTGAGGACTTGCGTGAACACTACTCCTTGTTCCGTTTCGATACGCAGTTGAACATCACGTTGCGGCGCCTCCATGTTTAGCATCAGGTCGAGATACTCGGCCTCGAAAGGTACCAATTCCTTCGGCAACACAAGTTGCAGGTTGGCCGTGGCGGCGGAAGTCAGTTCACGAACCCACTCTCCAGTCTGACCATCAAAGGCTAAACTGCTTCCCAGACGACTTTCATCATTCTGCAGTCGTACCAAGCCATGGGGTACGTCGATCAACTCCTTTGGATTGGGACGCTGCAGCTCTACCGGCAAAGCAACCAGAGCCGAACCGCTTTCCTTAAGCTCCTTTGACCACTCAGGCGTTTCGGGCCAAATCTCAGTCCAGCCATACAGGACTTGTTCCAGGTATTGCTTGCGATCACCGGGGGCAAAGAATTGCTTATATACTTCCAGCCGTCTTTGCTGTTCGGTCGAGATCAAAGTCCCTGCAATCCAGCGTCCATCTTTGGCAGTAAGGCTAGGGTCGACGCTGCGATTAGCTCCCGAGCCACCGACTAACATCCGCCCTCCCAGGGTGTAGCTGAGCACTGGATCTTCTAACGTGAAAGGTAACTCTGGCAGCTCAAGTCGCAGGCCATTGGAGTCAAGGATTGCTTTGATTTTGAGATCACCTGTCGGTAGTCGAAACTGCGAGTTGTAACGCCAGAATCCGGGCGGCCAAGTCGCATTGTTGAGTTGCCAATTCTGAAAACCATTCTGTGTTTGTCTTTGGACTCCGCTTTGTAGTCCTTCGTCGATTTGCACCGCTCCGTCCACCGAGCTGCTTAACTCCATCTGTCGGCCAGCCTTGAGATAGACGGCTGCTTGTTCGCGGACTATGGCTGACGCACCATCTTCTGCGACTTGGACTAATTGCAAACGCGAGACCGATTCTGGCTGATCCAGCCGAGTAAAACTGGTTGCAAGAATCATTCCGCCACTGAAAACAATAGCTAATGCCGGTATAGCAATTCCGATCGTTCGCAGGTCGCTTGCTCGCCAGCGCCAAACTCCCAGCACCAGAAGTAATAGACAGAAAATGGATAGTCCGATTGCAATCCATTCTTTGGAAACAACGCGACTTCCCATCAAGTTCAGGGGATAGGATGTTTCTGCATCAAGCGGCAACTTGCGAGTAGGCACATTGACTTCGAGCGCTAGTCGGCTCGCCCAGATCCGACTCGCGAAAGCTGATACTCCCATCGAGTTTCCGCCAGGGTCGTTCGACAGATCACGTGGTTCTACCCAAGCCGCAGGATCCAGCGTAGTCAACAAGATTTCGCCATACCCTAGGGACATCCAAATCGCGGCGGGCCATCCATCCACCTCGAGTGTCACCGTACCACCGCTCTGCAAAACACGTCGCATACGCAGAGGCTCTTCGGAACTTACAATTCGATCGCTTTCCGCGATCTGTGTCGAATCCCCGGTAACAGATACTGTGAAGGCTTGCAGGTCAACACCATCCACTTCTTCGCAAAGTTGGTTTGTGCCAAGCAAGGGACGAATCGCTGTGGGAGAAACTCGATCCAGCATCACCCAGAGCTTTCCGCCCGCTTCCACAAAAGATCGGAGTGAGTCGACAAATGCCAGATCTTGCAACTTGGATTCATCAGCTACCACGGCACTTTTTAATACCGACCAGTCGGATTGATGAATCGGTAATGGGCTTGAGCCCATATTGGCGACTCGTCGCGGTGTGCCCGAGTCAATTCTCGTTGCAATCGCCCACTCGTAGCTCATTAAAGGCTGAGACTGAGGCCAATACCAGCTTGGAACTGGCAACTCTTCTTCATCCATGAAAAATGCTGCAAAGTTTGCTTCCTTCTCGACGTCGAGAGTGAATCTGTACTCGGCACGCTGACCAACTCCTTGAATCATCTCAGTTCCGCTTGAGTCTTCGTAGAGTCGCGTGACGATGTCGACCGATGGTTGGTTCTCGACTGTTTGGGGGATGTTGAGAAACAGATCGATGTCGCGAGACTGCCCAGGCTCCAACGCTAATCGCCTCGCGCTTTGACGATCCGGAATCCCATCGACAATTGCAACGACTATCCCTTCACCACGACTTTTTGTAGGATTCGAAACCTTCGCTTGAATGGGCAAGACTGCTCCAGGAATAATGCGGCTGTGTGCCAAGCGATTGACACCTTCGAGCTTCAGCCCCTGTGCGCTCGCATTTGAAGATAGAAAGCAAAGAGACAGAACAGCACAAAGCAGCGCAATTGGATTGCACTGCTCTAAAGAAGGGGCAGAAGTTGCGAAGCTCGTATTCACAATAAATAAAATGACTCTTTGGGGTCCGCAAAAAGAGCCGTTAGCGTAGGTCCCTGAGTAGCCAAAGTCCAGAGTACTCAACAAAGTGTCGTAGACGCTTGAATTTGGCGTCATTTCAGGCATCCAATCAGCTACTGTGTTGTACGCAAACTTTGGTCGATCCTCCGGTGGTGTCAGGCCATACTGAATTTTTTTATGGCTGGATTTACTAGGGTTCACCCGCCACAGAGTTGCCAAGTGCTGGTAGGAAAATGCAGCCAGGTCATTGGATACTTTTGTTGCACTTCGTCCGCTAATCCCCCAGCACTCGGATCACGCAGAGACAAGAAGGCAGTATGGGTGGGAATTCTGTTTTCTCTTCGGTAGCTTCGTGCCCTGATGCGCCACCCACTGGTCTTTTACCGAAGACAATCGCTGTAAGGGATCGAAGGCAACCTTCTTGTTGGATATTACATTGTTGGAAGCATGAGAAACATCCTGAGAGATCGAAGGTTACTTAGGTCTGTGAGTGGTGGCCTACTCGCGGGTGAACCAGAATGCAAATTGGATTCCAGTTCCTGCTGACTCTTTCGTAGCGACATCACAATGAGATTGATTTCCGCCGTTCTGCTGCTGCTAAGTACTTGTAGTGTTCTTCATGCCGATACGAATGTTCGAACGATCGATTCAGGACACATTTTTATCGATGGAGTGTATCTGCCACCGCCGTACCGAATTGAGCAGCTAAATGTTGGCCTTCGGGTCAACCAGAAATCGGTGATTCCATTTGGGATAGGGGCTGGTGGAGGAAAATCCAAGTCGCGTCAGCGTGGTGGTGGCAGACTGGAGCGCAACGATCACATTGGACCTCCTCCTTCGA
>PKCQ01000476.1 GCA_002862265.1 Planctomycetaceae bacterium
TCAACGTCGCGGTCAAGAACATGGGTGACTTCGTGCTTTCAGTTTCCGTGTACTGGCTGTCCTGCTTCGGCATCATGTTCGGTGCTAGCTACACGGGATTGTTTGGAACATCGAATGTTCTGGTGTCCGTTGGTGATGATCCACGGCTTCTAGTCTTCTTTATCTTCCAAGCAGTAGTCTGCGGAATAGCAGCCACAGTTGATTCCGGCGCACCCGCGGAACGAACGAGTTTCAAAGCTTACTTGGTCATCTCGTTTGTGGTTTCCTTACTCGTTTATCCTGTTTGGGGACACTGGGCCTGAGGCAATTTCTATAACGGCGAGACACCAGGATGGCTCGAGTCGCTGGGCTTCATTGACTTCGCTGGTTCGACAATGGTTCACTCGCTCGGCGGTTGGATCGCTTTGGAAGGATTGATTGCAGTAGGTCCGCGAACCGGCAAGTTTGATCAGCATAGTCATCCTCGCCGAATTCAGCCTCATAGCCTAAACATGGTCTAACTCGGCATTTTCATCTTGTGTTTCGGTTGGTTGGGCTTCAACTGTGGAAGTGCGTTGGCTGCAGCGACAGATATCGCTGGAATTGCGATGAACACCATTCTGGTGGCTAGCTTTGGAGCTCTTTCGGCCGCCATCGTCTCTTGGTTTGGGCCAACCAAGCGGCCAGAACCTGACCTGATCGCGAACGAGCTGCTGGGCGGTCTGGTTGGCGTTACAGCAGGTTGTGCTTGTGTGAGCACTTTTGGTGCTGAGATGATTGGTCTCACTTCAGGAGCCTTGGTGCTATTTGCCATGCTGTTTATCGAGGAAACGTTGAAGCTCGACAATGTGGTTGGGACTGTTGCGGTTCACGGTGTTGCGCGAACCTGGGGAACGCTTTGCGTAGCGGTTTTTACCTGCCTCAGCATCTGCCGGAAGACGTTACTTGGATCGGGCAACTCGGCACTCAAGCCATCGGTGTAAGTGTTTGATTCTTATCGTCTTTTGGTTGTGGCTACTCGGGCTTGAAGATTGTAAAGCTGCATACTCCACTTCGAGTAACTGAAGGAGAGGTAGTCGGCCTAAACGTTGCTGAGCACGGAGAGACTTCAAGCGTTATCGACCTGGCGAATGCTATGCACAGGGCTACGAAGAGTTGGGACTACTCGGATTCGAATAAGGTTGAAGCAGAATTCGGAAAAGAGATCGGGTATCTCGCTCGTTCATGCAAAGACATGGTGTATTCGATCCAAAAAGACAAGTTGCCGTTGACCGCAGCAGCGGTAGGGCAGCAAAAGCTGACGTAGGAGATGTCGGCCAGCTACCGTCAACTGGAAGAGGCCGAGCGCACGATTTTGGCAAACAAGGAAGCGATGTGGGCCAAAGCGGAACTAGCTTCCGGCGAATCCAACAACCGCAATGCCATTGGTATCGCAGAGCTCGCTGCCGAAGAGCGGAAGTCAATAAAAGTGGGGGTAAGCATCCTGTGTTTGGAGGCTCACGCGACGAGTTGAAGAAGTGTCCAACTACTTTTTCTTCTCTGGCTGATGAAGCCAGGTGGCCAGGTTTTTTTTCTGCTCGACGGTGGGTTTTTTAACGAGTTCGACACGCCAAATGGATGAAGCACGAGTTTCCATCTTAAGTTTTACCTTTGAGAGTGCACCGCGACGAGCGATGAGCAACTCCACTTCCTTGTCCCCTTTGAACTGGTCTAGTAGCTCTGACAAGCTGCTGGAAACACGATAGTCGTTGACTGCAATGATTTCATCGTCGACGTTAATGCCTGCATCGAAGCCAGGCCCGGATTCAACAATGGATGAGACGAGCGTTTTTCCATCTTCTGTCTTTGTTGAAATGCCTGTCCAAATAGGTCCATTGGCGGCAGCCTTCGTAGCTTCTTCCCCAGAACTTGGCACGACGAATTTCAGTCCCAGCCAGTCGAATGCAGCTTGATAATCGAGTTCTTCGGTCGAGTAGATGGCGCGATCGAACCATTCACTCAGGTCCTTGCCGGTGATCTGGTTCACCTCAGCCAGCACATCGGCATTGGAGTAACCTTCTTTCAAAGCGTATTTTTCGTACAAGGCACGCATGACATCGTCGAGTGATTTCTTGTTCTCGGTCGCGCGGCGGATCTCGATGTCGAGCAAGAATGCGACAACCGATCCTTTGTTGTAGTAACTAATGCTGGTGTTGCTGCTATTTTCGTCAGGCCGATAGAACTTGATCCAGGCATCGTGGGAAGATAGGGCCAAGGATTGCTTGAGGCGGCCGTTTTTGTTTTGTAGGGAACGAATGCGTTTGGAAAGGTCTTCTAGGTGCTTTCTAGTGCTATTGAATCCGCTCCGCGCCAGAGCCAGATCGTCGTAGTAGCTGGTGACGCCTTCGGCGACCCACAACTCTTCGAAGTAGTTCTCCACTTCGTAGTCATAGTTGGCCAAGACTTTGGGACGCAGGCGACGTACGTTCCAAGTGTGAAAGAACTCGTGACTGACCAGTCCAAGCCAGCTGTTGTAGCGGTCGGGCGAACGAAAGCTCCAGCGGCTTGTTAGCAAGACCGTCGAGTTGTCGTGCTCGAGTCCACCGCCACTTTCTGCGATGACGTTCAGGAAGAGGTAGCGTTTGTAGGGGGACTGGCCCCACATCTTCTGATGCTCCGCCACAATCTTGGCCACGTCGGAAGCTGCCTTGTCGCCGTCCCACAAAGACGCGTCGCCCAGGTTCACCAAGAAGTGCTCGATGCCGCCCACAGTGAAGGGATGCAAGTTGGGGTTGCCAGCTACGATCGGAGAATCCACGAGCTCGTCGAAGTCCTTGGCCACAAATATGTTTGCTCCAAGCTCCACACGTCGCTCCAAAGCAGTTACGGCTTGCTTCCATTGGGATGGTAGTTCGATCGCAACGACGTGCTCTTGTTCTGAGGATTCGTTTCTAGTGAGAAAGACTGCAGCCCCGTTTAGCAGAGCAAATTGGCTATCGACAAAGTTGGTGCGAACGCTGAGTTCGTTGCAGTAGATGCGATATCGTACTGTGAATGATGATTGCTTCTCACTGTTGTCCACTTGCCAACGGTTCTTGTTGACTTTTTTGATCGCCAGCTTGGTACCCTTGGCATCGGAAGCTTCGACCGAATCGACATGACGGGCGTATTCGCGAATCAAATAAGATCCTGGTGTCCAAACTGGCATGAACACCTGCTGCTGCGGACCACAGTCGCCGAAACTTGCTTCCACTTGTACGTAGTGATTCTCATGCTCAGGAAAGATGAGCTTGTATTTGACTTTTTCAGCCGCAACGGCCAATCCTGAAATCACAAACAGCACTGCGAAGATGCAGCAAGTCGGAAAAATTGGGACGCGCGACATCATCAGTTGTCAGTCCAAAGGGGGATAGGAAAGGCATGAAGTAAACCAAGGTCTGTGTTTCCATTGTAATTGCGACTTGCTTGGCCACCGAGGCTCCGCGAGCCCGTAAATTGAAGCGGCTGATCGGCTTTGTGTCATTTGATGAAGGAATCCTATGCATGAATTAATTGCCAATATTACGAGTAGTTTTGTTACGAGTAGTTTCGAACTAGGCGATGAGCAGCTCGATTCGAAGGTTCGCGAAAAATAGAATGTTCAGCGAGTGTAGGAACTGAAATCTGCCATCTTGTCAGGTGACGTCGAGTTTGAGATAGCTGCCCCAGAGGAAGTGCCTTTCAGCGGCAAGGCCACAGGGCGAACTGCTGCAATAGAACTAGGGAAGCACAATTTCGGACAACTTGATTCGCAGAGTCCTCAGATTGAAGATGTTATAGCGCAGGGCGATACCTTTGTCGCGATGGGAAGTGAGCGAGGCAAGCTGTGCGAGTCGAAACAAGAACATCAAATGACTTGGTTGCAGCGTTTTCGTTTTAGCGGCCAGACGATTACTCACTTCCTTCGAGTCTCTGATAATGCTTCGCTGCAACGCAGCATCTAGCCGGAATTCGTCTATTCGAAGAGCAGGGAAATTGCTGGTGACTCCCGAGGACTGAAAAATCTATACTCCGCGAAAGTATTCCTTCAGCGGAGAAACGGACATGAGATTTTCTGTTGCTAGCAAAACGCGATCTGTAAGCTCTTCAAGCACGGCGACTTTGCCACGGACTGGGCTTACAGGAATGCACCTTGCACTTGCTTGCATGTTTACCTGCCTAGCGACGACGGCAGGATTTTGGTTCGGCTCGCGCCGTGAGGAAAAGCAAGTTTCGATTCCAACGGCTCTTGCAGCTACGGCAGCTTCTTCCGACACGATGTCCGTAGCGACTGGTCAGATCAGCGATAATGCAGAAGGCGTCTTCTTCCTGGATCACGTCACAGGTGATCTTAGGTGTTTGGTTTACTATCCGCGGCAGCGTACCTTTGGTGCCCAGTTCGGTGCGAACATTTCCGCACAATTCGGTGCAGGAGCCAAGAATGCGGAGTTCATGATGGTCACAGGGAGGTCGGCTTCCCGCGTTTCTTCCGGCAACGCCCGACCAGGCGGCTGCTTGGTGTACGTAACTGATGCGACATCGGGCATGTTCGCGGCGTACACGGTTCCATGGGATCGCAGTGCAGAATCAAGTGGTCGGCAGCAGTCCGCACCACTAATCTATGCAGGTGGTGGTCCGATACGAGGATTCCAAGTGCCCAAGGCAGGTGGTGGGCAGAACCCAGCTGGTGCAGCTCCCGTCAACCCGAACCCATAGCCGTCGAGTTGCAAGGCATCTTTGCGCAGGCCCACACCCTATTGTTTTGCCTGACGCGCAAAGACGGAAAATTCCAAAGGCACATCGTCTCCAACTGTTTAGAAAACGCACATTCTTGCGCTTGCCAACGCAGCGGGCCACGGTTAGAGTACAGGCGTTAGGGATTTGCGGCCGCTTGCAGCCTGTACTGCTAAAGAGCCAAGGTTAACGCGACTGATTGCCGTCAGTGTCAATGATCGTGTTGCCACATACGAGCTTTTAAAAGCCGCCGATTCACAACGATTGGCGGCTTTTTTTATGCTCTTTCAAGAGTGTATCGGAGCCCCGCAATGTATTTCAATATGTTGGGGCGAATGCGCAGCGGTAGGAACTCTGCTCGGCCTGACTGGCGTGAGCGGCGAATTGGTAAAAACTAATGAGTATACAAGCAACAATGCAATCCTCGAATCCAGAACCTGAATCGTACACGACTCCAGCCAGAGCTAAGCGGAAGCCGCTCAGCTTGGAGCAAAAAGGCACTTCTACAATCAGCGTTCACGGTGGTGAGGCGCGTACGAAGCCTTCTGATGCAATTACCGATTCGATTGTTTGTGCTTCCACCTACACATTCGAAGACTCGCAATCCATCATCGATTTTATTGAAAACGATGAGAAACGAGAAGAGTACGGTCGTTACGGGAATCCCAACGAGAAAGTGGTCGAATCGAAATTAGCTGCTTTGGACGGTGGCGAACACTCAATCGTCTACTCAAGTGGCATGGCAGCGATCGTCGGGCTTTTTATGGCCAAGCTGAACGCGGGCGATGAGATCGTGTTTTTCGATCAGTGTTATCACCGCAGTCGCGAATTTTGCTACAAGCACTTGTCACGCTACGGTGTCGTGACGCATCAAGTCCCAACTGGCGATTTCGACGCGATGCAAGCCGCGATCACCGATCGGACTAGGCTGCTGGTAAGCGAGTCACCAACGAATCCTCAGTTGACTTGCGTCGATCTGGAGCAGTTTGTTGCACTCGGTAAGGAGAACGAAGTTGAGACGCTTATCGACGCCACGCTTGCAACGCCGTACAACATCAAGCCGCTTGACTTCGGTGTCGACTACGTGCTTCACTCGGCGACGAAGTATCTAGGCGGGCACAACGACCTGCTTGCTGGTTGTCTGACTGGTTCGGAAGAAAAACTGGCCGACGTGCGAAAACTGCGTGGCATCATGGGGGGAGTCAACTCGCCGCACAATCTCTACTTGCTCCAACGTGGACTCAAAACATTTGAGTTGCGTATGCAGCGGCACAATTACCACTTGTTGCTGCTGATGGCCAATTCCCGCTCAGTGCATAAAGTGTCTCATAAACAGTCATATTTGCTCTTTCAAGCATTGGTTTGAGTCCCTCGAAATTATAACCACTAGCAAAAGAACCACCATAGAACACCGCACACATGTCTGCCCATTCTGCATTCATCGAACCTGAGGTATCGATTGGTACTACCATCTCGACTTTTCCTCCACGAGTATCATCCCAAACTACCTGAACATAGTCATCCAAATCTACGGCTACATCCGGATGGCCTTTGTGCCCGATAATAGGCGTCAACAATGTTTCATCAACTGCAACGATTGCAGTTCTAGCGATTACATCGGCTTCTATCATTGCATAGTAAATTTGTGGCTGTTGATAATATTTATCTAATTCTTCAAAAGAATCTTCCCATACAATATGTGCATTTGAAAAAGAGTCTACGTCGATTGCGGGCCAATCTCTATTCTGAGTATGACGAGATACTTCAAAATCGTCAATGACGGAAATAGATGCATCAATACCTATACTTCCATCAAGATCGTCTTGAGAGGGGTCCACTACTGTGTATTTAATCGCCCAATTGCCTGCTCTATCTGCCCAAACAATGTGGGCTCTGTCATTATTGTCTATTGCAATATCAGGATGCCATGCTCTA
>PKCQ01000467.1 GCA_002862265.1 Planctomycetaceae bacterium
GTCGTGCAGCACGTGGTCGGCGCCGGCCTCAGCCAATTCCATTTCCGAAAAGCCCCCCGTGCACACTGCCAGACTTCGGAGCCTCATGCATTGAGCCAACTCGATATCGAGTGGTGTGTCCCCAATGACTACTCCGTCGAACTCGTCTCGCTTCAATTTCGATTGAATGATATTTCGGGCGGGCTCCGCAAGATTTGGACGCTGGGCCGCCAAGTCACCGTAGATTCCGAACTCGAAGTAGTCCCACAGACCGTAATGCCGCATTTTGATCTCAGCGGATTCTGGCATGTTGCCGGTCATCAGGGCGAGATGACAGCCTTCAATGCCTTGAAGGGCCTCAAGTAGCCGTTCCGCTCCAGGAAGTAGCCGACCTTGGCGTTGCTCCAACTCGGCGGGCAGGAGCCGATAATAGTGCTGGCAGAGTCTCGCGCGATTTTCAACGCTGGGTTCGATTCCATGACTTTCGAGCAGTTCTGTCGTGATTCCCAAGTCCGTTCGCCCGTGGAGAGGGACTTGGTCAGCTGAATCAAGGCGGAACTCGGCGATCAGAGCGTTCAACAACGCCCCCCCTCCAGCCCCACCGGAATTGGCGAGCGTCCCATCGATATCAAACAGCAAGACGGTGGGGTTTGAATCGAGCATCTAGGCTTTTACTGACTCTTTGAATTTTAAATTCTGACGTGCTCCACTAGGTTTTATTTCTTTTAGCAATCTTATCTAGCCAGCAAAGTCATTTTTCTTCCTTCTGGCAGATACCGCACCACATACGTGTTGGCGGTGACGTAGTGCCCCCAAACTACCAAAGAAGCTCGCGATATTTTTAACGAGTGCTACAACCGGCGGAGCGTTCGTTGACTCGGGAGAGATTTCCTGGAGACTCCCGAGAGGGAAATCTTCTTCTTTTGGTAACACGCGATTGGCACAGCCTTTGCTGCTGTGAACGAGGCATCGAAAGGCGTGCCTTTTTGACTGGTGTACGGTCTAGCCTCAGGTAGTTTTGGCAGGCTCCTGCCTGCTATCAAGTAGGTTGCCGCTACTCCGCAATGCGGCCTTTTCGATAACACGTAAAGAATGCGTTACCCACGGCTAGATTTAATTGCAGTTCAATTTGCAGTTTCCCTCTTCCGCGGAATCGATAAAGTTTGCAGACGAATTCTGCATTGGATAATAATCGGTCGTCTTGACGTCGGCCGGAATTGAATAGAACCCACCCTGAATCTAGAGGAGTGCCGCTCATGGCGACGGCTACAAAGAAAAAGGCGAAAGTCAACCTCCAGCCACTAGGCGATCGCATCGTAGTGGAACGCGATCAAGGCAATGAAAAGACCGAAGGCGGGATCTACTTGCCAGACAGCGCCAAGGACAAGCCAACTCGTGGCACGATCGTAGCCGTCGGCGATGGAAAGCTGCTCGAGGATGGCAGCCGCTCCGAATTGCAAGTCAAAGTTGGCGACCAAGTTCTCTTCACTAGCTACGCTGGCGAGAACATCGAAGTTGGTGACGTCGAGTATTTGCTGATGAGCGAAGGTGACGTTCTGGCTGTCATTGAGTAATTCTGCTCGGTTGTCCTGAAGACACGAAAATATCAATCCATTCGGAGAATCCATAATGGCTAAGATTATCGCATTTGAACAAGAGGCACGCGAAGCTATTCGCCGCGGTGTTTCTAAGCTGGCTCGTGCCGTCAAAGTGACGCTCGGCCCCAAAGGTCGCAACGTGATCCTGCAAAAGAGCTTCGGTAGCCCAACCGTTACGAAAGACGGCGTTACGGTTGCTAAGGAGATCGAGCTGGAAGACGTCTATGAGAACATGGGCGCCAGCATGGTGAAGGAAGTTGCTAGCAAGACAAGCGACGTCGCAGGTGATGGCACAACGACAGCGACCGTCATGGCAGAAGCAATCTTCAACGAAGGTCTGAAGTCTGTTGTAGCTGGTGTCAATCCGATCCAGATGAAGTCTGGTATGGAGCGAGCGGTCGAAGACATCACTTCCAAGTTGCACTCCATGGCCAAGAAAATTCGCGACAAAAGCGAAATGGGTGACGTTGCAACGATCGCAGCCAATAACGACCGCGAAATTGGTGACTTGCTTGCTGACGCGATGGAAAAGGTTGGTAAAGACGGCGTTGTCACCGTTGACGAGGGTAAGAGCTTGCATACCGAACTTGAGTTCGTCGAGGGTATGCAGTTCGACCGCGGCTATTTATCGCCGTACTTCGTTACCGATTCTTCCAGTATGGAAGCGGTTCTCGAAGAACCCTACATCTTGGTGTTCGAAAAGAAGATCTCAAACATCAAGGACTTGGTCCCCTGTTTAGAGCAGGTTGTTCAACAGGGCAAGCCATTGTTGATTATCGCCGAAGACGTCGACGGAGAAGCTCTGGCTACTCTGGTCATCAACCGTCTTCGCGGAACACTCAACATCGCTGCAGTGAAGGCTCCCGGCTACGGCGATCGTCGTAAGGCGATGATGGAAGACATCGCAATTCTGACCGGTGGTACAGCAATCTTCGAAGCACTCGGCACCAAGCTCGAGTCGGTTGGTCTGGCTGAACTCGGCCGCGCCAAGAAGGTCATCATCGACAAAGACAACACCACCATCATCGAAGGAGGTGGAAAGAGCTCCGACATCAAGGGACGTATCGACCAGATCCGTCGCGAGATCGAAAACACCACCAGTGACTACGACCGCGAAAAGCTGGACGAGCGTCTGGCCAAGCTGGCAGGTGGCGTAGCGAAGGTCAATGTTGGTGCTGCGACGGAAAGCGAGATGAAGGAAAAGAAGGCTCGTGTTGAAGACGCACTTCACGCGACTCGCGCGGCAGTAGAAGAAGGCATTCTTCCGGGCGGTGGCGTTGCCTTGCTTCGTTCCAGCAGCACCGTTAAGGCTGGCGACGACCTGAGCCAAGACGAGCTAGTTGGCTACAACATCATCTTGCGTGCTTGCCGAGCCCCACTGACCATGATCAGCGAAAACGCTGGTAAAGATGGTGGCATCGTTTGCGAGAAGGTTGCTGAGCAGAAGGCCAACAACGGCTACAACGCTCTTACCGACACTTACGAAGACATGGTGAAGGCTGGCGTGATCGACCCAACTAAGGTAACTCGCACCGCTCTTGCTAATGCAGCCAGCGTTGCCACCTTGTTGCTGACCAGCGACGCTTTGGTAGCTGAAAAGCCGAAGGATGGCGGCGGTCACGGCCACGGCGGCGACCACGACATGTACTAAGCGATCCATCGTAGTTAGACATCTCGAACAAGCAAATTTAAAAAGCGGCGAGCTACTACAGCTCGCCGCTTTTTTTTGCGCGCTGTGTCGGTGTATCAGGCTTTAGCTTACACCCCCTCACACCGATTCCCCTCGTTCGCCGATTCCTTCTTGTAAACTCTCGTGGGTAAGATACGAAACACGAAGACTTCTTATTTAGTCGAACCGTACAACTCGCGCACCAAACGGTGTTGCTCTTGCTGCAGCTTCCCATCGCCACCTAGGGACGACTTGCCCAGTTTGCTTCGCCACGCACTCACTGAACGATTCCTGCGAGCAGCAGGCCAGTTCGGGTCAAAAGCTGGCCCCTTCGGATAAGCTTGCCAAAGGAACAGATGTGCGATACCACGCATCGAACTGTTGCTTGATTCCAGTGCGTTAAGCATTTCGACCTGAGTCCGTTGGTACTGCTCCTTAGTGCGAACGCGAAGAGCCAAGTCTCTGAAGTCGGGTGCAATGCGTTGGTTCGGCGCCATTTGTTCTGGAGCTTGCCAAGTAGCACGATATCGCGGACCCCAATCCTGTAGGGAAACTAGTCGATTCCAGGCTGCAATACGAAGAAATGAACGCTTGCTCGATGCGAGCCGCAAGAACTGTGAGCCCGCAAGGGAGACTTGCATTCGAGCGAGTGCAGCATAGACGGGTTGGTCTCTTTTGCTAACTGGTGAATCAAGAGAGGCAAACTTTCGGGCGATGGCTTGCATGATGTCCTGCACGTCACCGATCATTTCTTTTACTCGCGTTGGCAACATGCCTTGAGAGCTATTGATCCAGCGAGGCAGTGTGCGCGAATGATCCAAGGGAACAAGCTGTCCGTTGCGAGCGATGGCGAACGATTATGCATTGAATGATTGGCCTCGAATGGCCAAGCTTCCTTGGCTTACCTGGATCCGCATTCCGTCCGTGGCGTAGTCGACTACCAGCGAAGCCCCTGGGGCAACTTTAAGCATGCCAACGGTCCGCCCCAGCCCTCGCAGTTCTATAAGACTCGTCTTATTGGGGTTCATTGAAGCCACTGCTCCGTATTCGAGCTCCAACTGCGAGACTTCGGGTGCCAAGTCGGAGGCGCCAAGTTTGACTCCAGAGTCAGGGCCGAGCACAAGACGAGCTGGCTTTGCAGGTGCTTCATTAGATTCCTTCGCAGCCGGCAAAAAGACTGCTTGCGCCCTAGACTGCGGGAGTGTTCGAACGGTGATCGCCCCAAAATCCTCACTCGTCCAAACAGCTGAGTCCACTTGGATGCGTTGTCAGTTCGAAGAACTTGTGCTGGCTGAATCCGGAACCGAGTTCGTTCCCACCTTAGCACGCCGTGTTAAGAACCCGTCAATCTGTCTCCACTTCAGGCCTGCGATGAAAGCGCTCGGCTTTACCGGTGAGCCGTTTGCTGCCTTGATAGAACCTGGATTCGGCTTATCCGGAGCAGTGCCAGGCTCCAGCTCCGACTTATTCTCAACGATAGCAATTTCCGGTGGTAGATCGCTTGGAGTTGCCTCTGTTTCTGGTTGCGAACCATTGCCCTCCACTAGTATTCGCTGCGAGTCAGGAGTCCCAGATCCCTCTTCAGGATCTGGAGTGTCGCTAGCGAGCTCCGGTGTTTCAATGCGATCGTTCCCTCCGATTGGATCGTTCTCGACAACAGTCTCATCTCCTTCTTGCCAAATTTGAAAACCGATAATTCTAACCGCAAGCAAAACGGCATCAGCAGCAGCAGCCAGCGGAAGCCAAAACCAAGTTTTGCCGGCGACCTGCTTTTGGTTCGGAGGCAGCACGAGCTTGGTATCCAATTCCCGCGCCAGCTCCTCCCCATCGAACCTTGCCGTGGATCCGGGTAACATTGAGTCCGCTTCAGCTCGCTGAGCAACGCTTGCGGCCGCCTGTTAGTTTGCGAACACAGCGGCTAGGCTTTCAGTCAGTGCAGGAGAAAGTGGTTTGGAAGAATGCATCTGAGAAGCTCGCACAGATGCGATAATCTCAGCAAGTAAGCTACTGTCTGCCTTCAGTGCATTGCAAACCTTACCGTTCCCCGAATCATCCAGCCCGCCATCAACGAAAGCGGCGACTTGCCAGACCGGCAGCACACCTTGAAACTCGCCACTTCCTGCCATTTCGCGAATCTGCAACGCAACACGTGGCACTATCTCTCCGATCGGACTGGGCTGTCCATTCTCGGCAAGATCTGCTGCGAGCTCTTGCTGGATGCACTGGAGAATAGATTCGCGATTCACGGTTCTAATATGGCTTAGTGGTTTTGGCCTGTTGTGATTAAGAAACGTACAGTGCATCAGCGATGCACGGTCTACGGGCTAATCGGGCTCCAGCAGTTCTCTCAACTTGGCTTCCGCTCGCTTCAGTGTCACACCGACGGATCCCATCGGAATGCCAAGTCTTTGACTGATTTCTGCATAGCTTTGTTCTTGCAATAAAAACAATTCGACGATCTTGCGTCGCTTCTCTGGCAAGTCCTTCAATTCCTGCCGGATTTGCGATTTTTGCTCAATAGCCAAGACTCGATGGCTAGGATCAGCCTGTCTGGCTTCCGGGTGTGCTAGCTCCTGAAATTCTTGCTGTTGGTCACTGGCCAGCAGGTTGCGTTTCGCCGCGTACGTCCGAGTCGCACAACGCATAGAAATCACGGCCAAGTAAGTTGTTAAGGATCTGCGTCCCTCGAAAGTACGCAATGCTGCGTTCTTATTTTTTAACAGTACAGCAAACACTTCGGCCGTTGCATCATCGATACCACTAGAGTCATGGCCGCTTCCGAAAGAACGAGCGACATCGGCCACCCGAGCCCGAATCAAACTTCAGAACTGCTGGACAAATACTTGCCAAGCATTGCCATCGCCTTCGATCGGTCGTGTCACTAGAGCATGATCCTGAGCGTACGCTGCACGATGCGACGTGGATACTGAGTCTCTCGTCTGCGATGGCTCGGACTGGGATTCGGAATGCGGCACAAGAAATGACTCAAACAGACATCCGTATCAGGTGGCAATCCGGCCGCAGGTCTCGACGCGACTATTCTATTACCCAATGAATTCTAGCACATTTCAAAAAAGGACCGCACAAGTACTCTCCCGAGAACCCTATCCTGCACCGTGTATTAACTTGTTACTCACGGTCTTCGTTACTCAGAAAACAAACATAAGCATCTAGAGGCAAATTGCCTCCCGCTGCTCGTGGAAGGTATTGAGTTGTTCGGCCGATTCTCAGTATCGTCGCTAGGCGAACCGCACGATATCGTCCTCATCGACTGTGAGCTCATCGAGCTCGTCGGCGAGAATGCGATCCATTTCACCATCTCGAGTGAGTACCGTGTCAGCTCCTTGACCACCCGCCATAAAGTCCGTTCCTGCACCGCCTACGATG
>PKCQ01000259.1 GCA_002862265.1 Planctomycetaceae bacterium
GACCCACTCAATGTTGACCTTGTCTGAAGGAACTTCGGTCTTGTTCTGTCCGCCAGTAATGCTCGTCCAGACCAAGGTCCCGTTCAGTCCCAAAGCCTGCATCGCCTCGAAAGCGATTCGGCTGCTGCCTGTGGCGTCGATAATCAAGTCAGCTTTGCCTACCTTGCCGGCTAGCTCCATCAAGCTTGTCTCATTGGTAGGCACGTAAGTGCACTCCATGCCTTCGACAATTTCACTCTTCAGGTGCGGTCCTGGAGCCCTTGCTAGCGTGTAGACGTCAAGTCCTCGCAACTTGAGCACCAAGGTCGAGAGTAGGCCAATCTGCCCTGCCCCGAGGACGAAGGCACGTTGCGGGCTCCAGACCTTCATGCGGCGTTGGCACTCGTAGGCTTGTTGAATGGCTTTGGCCGCACAGCTCATCGGCTCCATTAGCACGTGCAAGTGCTTCAGCCCTTGAGGAACTCGCACGATATATTCTTCCGAGTCCACGAATTGCTCGGTTAAGTACCCATGTAGCAAGTTGATGCCGCGTTCGAAGTAGGTTTCCTCGCTGGTCATGTCATAAGTGCCGATCTGGTCGTAGATCGAACCACCCGGACGACGTACCGTTGCGGTCACGTAATCGCCTACTTTCACTCGGCGAACGTTTGGGCCGACTTCCTGAACCACCCCGAAACACTCGTGTCCGAGTACCAAGTAATCGTCACCAGGTGGGGAGTTGCCATAAAGTGCATCGTTGATCTCACGATCGGTTGCGTCGACACCCACTTTCAACACCTTCACACGCACTCCTTTGCCATCGGGAATGGTGTTGATATCCGGTTCAGGAATGTCACGTTGGTGAACGCTATTGGATTGCCCGGGGGTGACGGCGATCGCTTTCATAGTCAGGCTTGCCTTAAGGTGTCGAGTTGCACTAAAGTCGCACTCAAAATCTACCGCGATTGTGTGGAGGCTTCGAGGGGTGAGACAGGAAGAAAACTCCGACTTTCCTCGAAACAAATGCTAGGGTTTTTGCATTGGATCGTTTATCTTTTTCGACCTAAAAGTCGGAAACTTCCAGCGAGCGGATTTTAGGACGAATCTCGAAGTGAGTAGAAGAAAAAAGAAGTCGACCAAACCGGTCCTCGATTTTCTTTCCGATGACGAACTCCTCGACATGCGAATGTGTGATCTGGGAGTCACCATCGCGGGCACAGTTCTCGAAGACCGGATTGAACAGTTATACGACGAGTTGGCCGAACGAGGCCTGCCGTTCAGGCCGCATTGCTGGCTATCGGACGAGTGGTTTTCACCTGATGGAGTGCCTGGAATCGCGATTCCGTTTTACTTGGCCCACCCGCGACTTGCTCGGTTGGAACGCAAGCAAGTACTGGAAGTCGAGGGTGGCAACCAAGAGTGGTGCATGAAGATTTTGCGTCATGAGGCTGGTCACTGCATTGACACGGCATATCGCCTTCGTCGTCGCAAGAATTACCGAGAGACCTTCGGCAGAGTTTCGGCGCCTTACCCAGATTACTACCGTCCCAAGCCATACAGTCGCAGCTATGTACTGCACTTGGACATGTGGTATGCCCAGAGCCATCCGGTCGAGGATTTTGCGGAGACTTTTGCAGTTTGGCTCCGACCTCGTTCGCGTTGGCGAACGCAGTATCGCGACTGGCCTGCAATGCGAAAGCTAGAGTATGTCAACGAGATAATGGGATCCGTTGCTCATCGCAAGCCAATGGTGACATCTAGAGCTCACATTGACCCACTTCGTACACTGAAAAAAACGCTGCGAGAGCACTACCAAAACAAAAGGTCACATTACGGCGTGGACCACCCAAGTTTTTACGATGGCGACCTCCAACGCTTGTTCTCTAACAAGCCGGAGCATGCTCGTAACGTGACGGCTTGCTCCTTCTTGCGTCGTTGCCGGACGGACCTGCGGAAGAGTGTGGCTAAGTGGACAGGCGAGTATCAATACACGATCGATCAAGTGCTGTCCGAGATGATCGAGCGATGCCGCGAGTTGAAGTTGCGATTGGCTTACAGCGAAGAGCAGACCAAGCAAGACATCATGGTGTTATTAACCGTTCAAACGATGAATTATTTGCATGAAGGCAACCATCGAGTGGCACTATGAAGCAATTACGCGTCCTTGCCCTGGTCGCAGAAAATCTTGTCCCCCCGGACAGCCTGGAAGGCCATTCGGAAAAAGAGATCGACGAGTGGAAAACGGAGTTCGATGTCATCTCGACGTTGCGTGAGATGGGCCATCAAGTGGAAGTCTTGGGCCTCAGCGATGATCTCACTCCGATTCGCAGCGCGATTCTCAAACGCTCCCCACACATCGCCTTCATGCTACTGGAAGAATTCCACGGAGTTGTCACGTACGATCAAGCCATTGTTAGCTACCTTGAGTTGATGCGGCAGCCTTACACTGGCTGCAACCCACGCGGCTTATTGCTGTCCAAGGACAAGGCACTCACCAAGAAGATTCTTGCCTTTCATCGAATTCCTTCCCCCAAGTTCACAGTGTTCCCGATCGGCCGCAAAGTCATTCGGCCGCAGAAACTGAAGTTCCCGATCTTTGTGAAGTCGGTCATTGACGATGCCTCTCTGGCCATCTCGCAAAGCAGCGTGGTCTACGATGATCAAGAGCTTGCTGACCGGGTAGCCTTTGTGCATGAGCACACGTTGGCCGATGCGTTGGCCGAAGAGTTCATTGAGGGTAGGGAATTGTACGTTGGCGTTGTTGGCAATGACCGGTTGCAGACGTTGCCAATTTGGGAGCTGTGGTTCAATAACAGCGATCAGCCGATTATTGCCACACGCAAAGTGAAATGGGATCGCGGCTACCAAGAGAAGCTTGGCGTCGAAACTGGCCCCGCGAAGGATCTTTCCGAGGCGACGCAGAAGCAGATTGCTCGGGTGTGCAAAAAAGTCTACAAAGCCCTGGACTTGAGCGGCTACGCTCGGATGGACTTGCGACTTAGGCCGGAAGGCAAAGTATACGTGCTTGAAGCGAACGCCAATCCGAATCTGTCTTATGGTGAAGACTTCGCCGAGTCCGCTGAGAAGGACGGCTTGAGCTACGAGGACTTGATCAGCAAGTTGATCGGTCTTGGCCTCCGCTATCGTGCTCCCTGGAAGATGTAAGCCTACCGATTCCGTAGCGAAGGTCGCCAAGACCTTCGGCTCTCGTTGCGATAAAGTCTGACTTCGTCTTTGCGGTTCTGCATAGGTTAACTCTTCAGTCATGAAGACGAATATATCGGCGGCGATTGATTGTGCTGTTGGACTGGCTTACTTTGGTCGCATATCCACAGCCAAGCAGCGATGTTACTATTCTCCAAAAGCAAGCCGCACAGTGAAAGACGATTTCTACATCCACGATTCCGAGCTCTGCTACCTGGATGGCAACAGTCTTGGACGTTTGCCGAAAGCTGCCGAGCAGCGTGTGCAGCAAGTCGTTCGTGAAGGCTGGGGCACAGATCTCATCGGCGGTTGGAACAAAGACTGGATCCATTTGCCGCGTCGGATCGGTGACAAGATCGCGGAAGTCATCGGAGCTTCTGTTGGGGAAGTCATCGTGGTCGACTCGACGAGCATCAATTTGTTCAAACTCGCCACAGCCGCACTGAAGCTGCAGTCTGAACGCTACAAAGCTCTGACCGACGCGACAAACTTTCCTTCCGACCTGTACGTTTTGGAAGCGGCCTGTGAAACGGCAGGATATTCTCAGGTTGTCGATGCCGTTGGTGATCCTGAATCGGTCGAAACGACGGAAGACGCCCTGTTGTGCGAAATCGATGAGCAAACGGCTCTCGTTTGCCTCTCGCATGTTGCATTCAAGAGTGGTGCCCTTTGGGACTTGGAGCGGATCACCAAGGCAGCGCATGAAGCTGGAGCGATGGTACTTTGGGACTTAAGTCATTCCGTCGGAGCTGTCCCCATCGATTTGAATTCCTGCCAAGCCGATTTAGCTGTCGGTTGTACCTACAAGTATCTGTGTGGCGGTCCAGGCGCTCCTGCGTTCTTGTATGTCCGCGAAGATTTGCAGGCACTGTTATCTAACCCCATTCAAGGTTGGTTTTCGCATGAGTCGCCGTTTGTGTTTTCACCCGAGTACGAACAAGCTGATTCCATCAATGGCTTTGCCGTTGGAACGCCACCGATTCTCAGCATGGCGGCCATCGAAGCTGGAGTGGACTTGATTCTAGCAGCGGGGATGGAGAGTCTACGTGAGCAATCGATTGCACTGAGCAGCGAACTGTTGACTCTGTTTGATGAAAAGCTTTCGTCACTCGGCTACACGCTTAACAGTACTCGAGACGCTGTGAGGCGTGGATCACATGTATCCATCGCTCATCCCGAAGCTCGCCGCATCACCGCCAATTTGATTGAGCGGCATCATGTGATTCCCGACTTCCGAGCTCCGCACAATATCCGACTTGGCATCGCTCCGCTGTACAACGACTCGGAGGACATCCGACGGTGCGTCCAAGCTTTGGAACTCTCTGTATGCAATCGCGAATATGAAACGATTGAGCTCAGCTCCGACCCAGTAACATGATCCCGCTGGAACGTGCCGATTGAACTAGGCTGTTTACGAGCGCGGCACTGATTATTGTAATGATTACGACGCTGTGCATCTTTGTGCCGTAACAGTGTTACGCTCGTTAGGGTCTGCAACTTGCATTATCCCAGTGATTTTTTCACAAAAGGCACGGCTTTCTTGGCCCATGTCGCATACATCTTGCCGCTCGGATGCAACGCATCATCGGCCAACATTCCAGACTGAATCGCTTGCTTGCGTGAGTCTTGCGTGATCTCAACCCAATACGCGCCTTCATCCGTGAGTGTCTTTTTCGCGAAGGCATTGTACTCGTCGAGTTCCTGGGCGATCTTCGCAGGATCGAGCTTCTCCTCTTTTGCAAAGGGCGTCGCGCCATAGTCCGGAATTGAAACGCCGATCACATGTTGAGCGTCGTTTCGAGCGAATCCAATCGCTCGTTTTAGCAACGCCACGTACTCGCGACGGTAGATTGCAAAGTCTTGTCCGCGATACTGATTGTTCACACCAATTAATAAAGTCACGATATCAAACTGAGCATCACTAAGCTTGGCGTCGTCGATACCTTGATCGAGTTCCGCTGTGGTCCATCCCGTTTTGGCGATGATCTTTGGCGGAGCCATCTTTAGCCCAGGAACGCTTTGCATTAGCTTGGCCAACTGATTCGGCCAGCGTTCCGACGCTTTCACGCTCTCACCGATCGTATAGCTATCTCCTAGTGCTAGATATCTGAGCATGATTTCTTCTGTGTTTTTTCTTAGGCCGATCATAAGTGCACAAGTGCAGCGCTGTTACGGGAGCAGGCACTGTCACGGTGTGCGGTGGTGGGGAAAGGAAGAGTGCCGAAGCATGCACTCCAACTTAATCTTATGTCTCAAGCTCTTTCCAGAACGAAACGTACTTCGAATGGTGTTTGATGTAATCTGGATCGAACACTGCTTTGCGCAATTCTTCCCGCTGTTCGACGAAATCGGCTAAGTCCTTAGGATCATCGGGATGATAAACGGGACAAGGTCGATCATAAACGACCATGGCCCCCTGCTCTGCGTCTTCATGAAAACGCGAGAGTCCGATCACACGGTCAGCCACATAAATCGCTTCGTTCAATTCGTGAGTTACAATCAGAATTGTGTACTCAGGAGTTCGGCCTTCACGTTTGGCTTTTAAGTTCTCTTGATAAAAGCTAAGGAGCATCATCTGCAGACTCTCGCGTGTGGCTTCGTCAAGTGCACCGAATGGTTCGTCCAGGAGCACCAGTTTCGGTTTTAAAATAAGAGCCTGAGCTATCGCCACACGTTGCCGCATTCCGCCAGAAAGTTCATTTGGATACTTGCCGCAAGCGGCTCCGAGTTTTACTTTCTCGAGAAACTCGCGAGCTTGTTGCAAGTGATGCTTACGAAGCTCACGCCATTTGGGATACATGAACGTACGAAACGGCGTAGATGTTTGATCAAGCTTTAGACCAAACGCCACGTTGGCTTCCGCAGTAAGGAAATCAAATAAGCTGTAATGTTGGAACACGATGCCAACATCGCGAGAAGGAGCACGAATTGCTTTACCGTCTACCAATACGTTGCCTCCGTTGGCAGGTTGAGTCCCAAGAATGGCTTTGAGCAACGTACTCTTACCGCAGCCGCTTGGGCCAACCAAAGCGACGATCTGCCCCGGGGCGATCGTCAGATTGACTTGGTTTAGAACTCGGAAGTCATCGAACCAATGCGAAAGGTTGTCGACTTCCAAAGCGGCTTCAATAGCGGAAGCTACTTGTTCGGCGCCCAATTCTGCCCTACGTAGATTGTTTGTTTTGTCCGCCATCGCTTATGCTCCAAACCAGGGGCAAAGCCAACGACGCAACTGCATCAAGGCGTAGTCCATCAGCAGTCCAGTTACTCCTAAGATGGCTAGGTAGATGTAGACCACGTTCATGTTGGCCAATCTAGACTGTTGACGAATCGTGTAGCCGAAGCCTTCGGCTGCAAAAAGCATCTCTGCGGCAATCAGAAAGACCATGGCCGGACCAATATGCAGGCGAAGATTGTCGATGACTCGTGGAAGTATCGCACGTCGTGG
>PKCQ01000255.1 GCA_002862265.1 Planctomycetaceae bacterium
CACGTCGTCGCGCCGGGCTCAGAAGTTTCCCTCTGCAGCCATCTTTAGAATCTTCTTGTCCAGCTCCGCTTCTGCGAGAAGCTCTTTCAATCGTTGATTTTCGACCTCAAGCTCTCGAAGGCGTTTCGCTTCGTCGGACTTCATTCCGCCGTATTGTTTTTTCCAGCGTTCCCAGGTCGCCACGCTGATCTCAAGTGCCTGAAAGACTTCAGCCTCGGTCTTTCCCGCCGCCATCATCGCTTCGCCTTCTTGGATGGCCTTCACGATCTGTTCGGGTTTCCGTCGTTTTCGTTTCTTCGTCATCGAAAGTCTCCTTTGGCCGGCTTGGCCGGTAAACTTTCATATCCGATGGATCAGTTTTTGGGGAGCACGCCACCTTGCATGGCTAAAATCGTAGCAGAAGCCGCATAGGACGCACGATTGCGGCAGCGAGGCAGATGGAATTGCTACGGTGATGCGCTCGGTAGTGGACCGACAAGTTGGTTGCGACGTTGAGTTTTGCCGCTTTCCTCGAGTAGCTTTTCAACAAACAGCACAGTCGCTCTTTGCATCGGATATCGGACAACCGAATCGTATCGGCGGAGTCCCTATGGGGGCTTTTGCAGGCGTTCGCTCGAATGGCTTGAACTATTCCGAAATACATGCAGGGTGCGAAAAGGGCAAGCATCCACAGTGGAGTAGTTCCAAAGGGGTGCTCAAGAGCGACTTCCAGGATTGCACGTTGTCGAGGTAAGTCTGGTTGATTTCCGGCAGTCTTATGAAGTTAACCAATGACAAAGAAAAACGACGAGCTTACGGCTGAAGAACGCTTTGCACGAATTGCTGAGATCCTCGGAAGAGGGCTAGTGCGGCTCTATAAGAGCCATGCTGAAACGACAGAGCGAAAACGGTAAGCAATCATCTGCTTCGGAAGCAGACCGCGAGCCCAAAGTTCGAGACATTTCTCGTTCGCCGGATGACGCGCTACCTGAGAAATCCGAACCGGCGAGCCAATAAGAATTCATCGGAAAACTTAGTCTCTTCCGCATCCCACAATATCGCGTGAGTCTCGGAATCCGCACGTTCCTTATCCCAGACGGTTTGGCATCCAAAGGTTCTCTGACTCGAGTTTCGAGGTCTTCGCACTCGGGTAGGCACGCTGCATTAACAAATTGTTTTGGTCGAAATTATTAAGACGTAGCTTGTCTGTTCGACCCAGTTTCACTCTGTGGCGGGCCGCTAACGCGACCGCTTCTTAAAATCTCGAGCCACTGGATATTCTTCATCAAACAGTCGCAAAGTCTTCATCTGCTGTTCATCAAGTCCTAACAATCTTTCGCTACTTTATGGTCTTCTTTGACTGAGCGGTGAACACCATCTTGGTCACTGTACGTGCTGATTCGTTGATAAAGTTACTCACAAGGTTGTTGGTTCCATGACGAATAGATGGAGTGTTGGTGCGATAGTAGTGCTTCTTGCTTCACCCGTTGTAGCAGCAAATGACAAGTCGAAAGCAAGTGTCAGTTCGAAAGCTGGGGAGGAAAAGCCCGCGACTCGAAAGCTGAGCTTTCAGAACGGCTTCGACGGCTATACGGGAACGGTTGATACGGAGATATGGGCGCTCGCTCCGAAGACCTTTCTTCACAAGAACCCAAATGCTTCGAGCGATGCGAATAACGATGGCGGCGAAAGCCAAGTATTGATGCGATTCGACGACATCTTTGGGTCTGGTAAATCACAGATACCCAAAAATTCGACCATCGTTTCCGCGAAGCTGATCGTCAGTGCTTTCGATCAAGGAACGACGGTGAATCTTCACCGCATGTTGGTTCCGTTCGAAGAGTGTGCAACTTGGGACAGCATGGTCTCGGGCGTATCGGCAGATGGTTTTGAAGCGTCGCGACACAAAGACGGTTTCACGTTTGGAAAGATCGCGGCCAGCACTTCCGGTGCCATTTTTGATGTGCGTGACACGATTCAAATCTGGGCGAACGGTCGCAAGAACCATGGCTGGGTCTTCTTGAATACCGGTGGAAATGGCTGGGACTTTTATGTTTCTGAGTTTGAACGCAAGGACGAGCACCCGAAGCTCGTCGTGGAGTTCATTCCGCCAACCGATCAAGCTGCCACACAGCAGCAATTGACCGTAGTTCGGCAATCTTCGCAGCCCAAAAGCAACTAGAGCTTTTGCATAGGAATGATTCCGCTTCTTGAATTCTCACCCAGACAATTTTAACTCGCCTCCCTTTTCACTCTGAAGAAAGAAAACACATGGACGCCGCACCTGGCACATGGCATTCGGATCCATCGCACTTCAAGCCACGACGCCGCGATGTACTTCAAGTCGGTTTACTAGCTGGATTAGGCCTATCGCTCGGCGACTACTTCACTCTGCAGGCAAAGGCGAGTGAAGCGGGCGTGCAAGTGGAGCCTAAGGCCAAGCGTGTGATTCACATCTACTTGCCGGGCGGTTTCGCCCACATGGATAGCTTCGATCCCAAGCCTGACGCGCCGGTCGAATATCGAGGGATTCTCGATACCGTACCAACCAAGCTTCCCGGTATACGCTTTAGTCAGCATATGCAGCGAACAGCCGAAGTGGCTGACAAGATCACGGTCGTGCGGAGCATGACACACACCGAGGTGGATCACAGTCGTGGTGAGCACAGTATGTTCACAGGTTATCGACCGAGTCCAGCGTTGGTTTATCCCAGCATGGGCAGTGTCGTCGCTCACGAACTGGGGCCAAAGGGGGCGATGCCTCCTTATGTTTTGGTTCCGAACCAGTCGAGCCAGTTCCTGGGCAGTGGCTACTTAAGCAACGCCTACGGCCCTTTCGCACTCGGTGCAGATCCTGCTCGACCTGGATTCAAGGTACGTGATTTGAATCTTCCTGAAGGTGTTGATGCGCAGCGTTTTGAGCGTCGCAAGTCATGGAAACAACTTGTGGAGAAGCACTTCAACGAGATGGAAAGTGATGACAAGCTGGCAACTATGGACTCCTTCTACGGCCGTGCTTACGAGCTGTTGGCTTCCAAGCAGTCAAAGGAAGCATTCAGCCTGAAGGGCGAGACCGAAGAGACCAAGAATCTCTATGGGATGAAGCCTTGGGGGCCAGTGATTCGTCCGCGAGCTGGTGCAAGTTTGCTTATTGCTCGTCGGCTGATTGAAGCCGGCACCCGCTTCGTCACCGTCAGCTATGGCAGCTGGGATACGCACGCTTATCACTACCGTGGAATTTCCACTCAGCTACCTGACTTTGACCACGCATACGCTGGCTTAATCGCAGACCTCGATCGTCGAGGCTTGCTGGATTCGACGCTCGTTCTTGTGACCAGCGAATTCGGTCGTACTCCTCGCGTTAATGCGGGCGGTGGGCGTGACCACTGGCCTCGCGTGTTTAGCCTTGCCCTGGCCGGAGGCGGTATCAAGCGAGGTAGTGTCTATGGCTCATCGGATGCTCTTGCCGCCGAGCCCAAAGACAATGCGTTGCATATTGAAGATTACGCCACGACCCTTTATCACTTGCTCGGAATCGACGCAAGAAAGGACCTTATGTCTCCTGGCGATCGTCCGCAAGCGATTGTGATGAACGGAAAAGTTGTCAACGATTTACTCGCATAGGTGCAGATCCGTCATGTCGTTTCGAAACTCCTCCGTAGCTGAGTGCAAGTTTTCCTTGGTGCTTGCACTCAGCTGCCTCTTCGGAGCTTGCCACGCAGGCAATCCGATCATCGAGTCTGTTTCGCCGCCTGTCGGGCAGCGCGGTACAGAGTTTGATATTCGGGTTGAAGGCGAGGGCTTTTCCAAATCTTCCACACTCGTGTTTTACTCAGAGGAAATCGAGTGCGTTTCGGCGAGACTGGTTTCCGAGTATGAGCTGGAAGCCACGCTTCGCACGAGTGAAAAGTGTCTGCTTAAAAACCAGCCTTTTCGCGTTCTTGCCGAGCATGGTTTCTCTGACATGCGAGCCATTCGTGTCACTCCCTTTTCGGTGATGCCAGAAGGGAAGGGCGCGGACTCGACCGGGCAAGGAAAGGCGGTTTCGATCGACAAAGGAGTCACGATCTCAGGCGTGCTCGAGTCGGGAGACATTGATCGCTATTCTGTCCAGTTAGAGAAAGGGCAAACACTCTCGGCTGAAGTCGAGGCAGTGCGACTGGGCTATGAGCTGCTAGATACCGTGCTTACGATCAAGAGTCCTGATGGAGAGGTTCTTGTTCGCTGCGACGATGACGCCTTGTTCCAACAGGATCCCGTGGCCTCGATCGTTGCTGCCGAAGCGGGCGTCTACGAGATATCACTGCACGAGTCGAACTACAAAGGAAGCCTAACGAGTCACTATGCTTTGCACCTTGGATCGTTTCCAAGACCGGGAGTGGTCTATCCTGCAGGTGGTGTATACGGGCAAACTCTGAAAGTTGCTTTGCTGGCCTCTGACGGTAACACCAGTCAGCATGTCGTTCGCTTGCCTGCGAAGGAAGATGCTGAAGGGTTTGAGCTTCTCTTGGCTGGTGAGAGCGATACCTCATTGCCGACACCGCTTCCATTCCGGCTCGGAGAATTGCGTTCTGCCATGGAGCAAGAGCCCAACGAATTGCCAGAGGAAGCGGAACAAGTCATTCGTTTCCCAGGCGCACTGGATGGAACGATTTCTGCACCTGGCGACATCGACTTCTACAAGATTCAGGTCCCTGAATCGGAGAGTATGGTTTGTATCGAGGTCTTTGCGGATCGCATTGGCTCACCAATCGATACGATGCTTCGTCTGTTCAACCGAAGCGGGCAACTGATCGCCGCAAATGACGATCGTGGCTCACACGATAGCCGAATCGAGTTTATGCCTCGCGGTCAAGCGGAATTTTGGCTTGAAGTCTCGGACAAGCTTAAGGCTGGGCAAGCCAACGGGGTTTATCGCATTGAGGTTTTTCCAGTTGCCGCAAAGCTAACCACGTTTTTGCCCCGTCCAGACCGGGTATCGCAAGAGGCTCAGTCCGTTGCGATTCCCGCCGGCAACCGTGTGATGAAGCGAGTTGCGGTTCGACGCGAGAATTTGGAAGGCGAGGTGGCATTGCAGTTTTCGGGGCTGCCCCAAGGAGTCAATGCTTCGCCAGTCATATTGGCCGAGGATCAATTCTGGGTGCCAGCCGTTCTCGAAGCAGATGCTGAAGCACCGCTTGGTGGTGGATTTGCGGAGCTCGTCGGAGTTACCGGCGATGAAGGCAATCTTAACGAAGGAGGGTTTGAGCAGGCTGTTGACTTAGTCCACTCGACCGCAGATCAGTTATTCAATAGCTTGTCTGTGAATCAGCTACCCGTTGCCGTCACGCCAGCGATCCCGTTTCGAGTCGATATGCAGTCGCCAGCGAGCTCGCTACCTGCAGGTGGTCAGCTAGTCGTTGAGGTGCAGGTCGAGAGGGAAGCGGGATTCGAGGAGCCGATTCGTATTCGCTTGCCCTTCCTTCCGCCTTGGGTTGTTTCTGAATCCCATATCGTGATTCCTAAAGACGAGTCGACTGCGCGCTTCCATCTGGAGGCGTATAGCAATGTGCGAGCAGATTCATGGCGTCTTGTTGCAGTTGCAGAAGTCGATGCCTTGACCTCTGAAGGGGAAATTGATGACTACATCGGACGAGAAGTATGTTCCCAAGCCATTGAACTAGAGACATCTGCCTCACCAATCAAGGGTGTCTTCGAAGAGCTCGCCGCAGAACAAGGGAAAACACTTGAAGCTGTGTGCAACTTGGACGCATCCAGTCTTGCTGGGCCTTTTGAGGCGATGCTAGAGGGTCTGCCGAATTGGTTGACTGCCGAGGTCGTTACAGTTGCTGTGGATCAGAAGCAGTTTGCCTTCAAGATTTTGATCCCTGAAGACTCGCCGACCGGCAAGTTTACGCGTCTGCAGTGTCGACTAACAAGTCAAAACGCTGAAAGCCAAGTTTCCTATGTTGTGGCAGCAGACACAACGATCACGATTCTCGAACCCAATAAGCTCAAACGCGATCCGAGCGGACGATTGCTTTCACCTTTAGAGGCACTTCGCACAAACGACTAGTGAATTTGCAGCAAAGGAAGAGGCGGTCAAACGACAAGCGTTTTCTGGTCCGTCAAAGTGTATTCGGAGGCCGGCGCCTACAGCCCGCCGCTCACCATATTATTCATTTGGAATTTTTATAATCTCCCACTCATAGAACCAGTGAAAATGTATCACTCCAACTTATTGCTTGGTCTAGTGCTTCTTACGACAGCTTCCTCAGCGTTAGCCAACGATCGTGTGGCCAACAATGGAGCAAACGCTGTGAGGTCGATCCGCGTTTTCCCCGAGATTGCGTACTTTGGATATGGGGACGACACGCAACGATTTGGCGTTCAGGTGATTCGCCTTGATGGCAGTACTCAGAACGTCACATCTGAAATACAGTGGTCAGCAAACACAGATCTTGAGATTCATTCGGATTACCTAACTGTCGCAAAGCCAGAAACTGAGAAGACTTCAGGCGTACTACGAGGCGAGTGGCAAGGCACTGAAATCAAGATTCCTTATGAGATTCTTGGCAGGGGCTCCGAACGCGATCTGATGTTTCGCAATGACATCCTGCCTTTGTTGACCAAGACTGGTTGCAATTCTGGGAAATGTCACGGAAATGT
>PKCQ01000024.1 GCA_002862265.1 Planctomycetaceae bacterium
CTTCAAACTGCTTTGGAGCACGAGCCTGGGCTACAGCAAGCTCGTGATTTGCTGAATCAAATCAGTAACAGTCACGGCACGCGAGCTGCAGTTGCCGCTTTTCAAACTGCGGGCAAGCTGTACCGCACCGCCGAAGCAGTGATTCGGCCTCAGACGCCGGCCAATGCAGCCGTGTACCAAGTGCCCCCTGCGAGTGCCAACGGCGCCGCAAGCTACGCTAGCCCGGCACCGAGCAACGACATTCCAAGCATTCCAACCTCTCCGCTGCCAGCAAGCACTCGACCACAACTAGGCGTTCCAACTCAATCAAACGCACCGACCATCTACACCTTGCCCCAAGCAACCGGCAGAACACCAGCTACAAACAGCACTGGAACAACCCCTAGCACCGGCAGCGCGACGAGCGTTGCCAATTTACCTGCACCCAACACCTTGCCGCCACCATCGGCCAGTGTTGGCTCACTTCCTTACCCTTCGCTGCCAAGCGGTGGTTTGCCGGCAAGGCAATAAAAAAAGCCAGCGTGACCGACTTGGTTCACACTGGCTAGTAGATTTCAAGAACGCGCCCTTATCAGGCTTTCTCTTCCGGCTAGACGCCTTCGATCTCGTAGCCATCTCGATAAGGCCGCGTTAGCATTGCATTGGCTTGATCGTCGCCGATGATCTGCTCCTTCTGGTCATCCCACTTCAGCGGACGACCCAATCGAGCGGCGATACCGGCCAAATGACAAGTATTGAGCATCTTCATGTGTGAGTGCACATCGGAAATCGGCTCTTCTCGCGTCTTAACACAGTGGAAGAAGTTGGCCCAATGAGCCTTTCTTTCGTTGTGCTCGAGTGGCAAGCCTTTATAGACCTTCTGGATCGCATCTTCTGGCAACGGATCGTCCTTCAGAGCTTCTACGGGTGCACCGACGAGTTTACCTCGGTTCACAAAGATTCGCCCCTTATCACCTTCGATCATACAGCCATTGTCGGTGTCGTTGCGAATAATCATCTCCGTGCCGCCTGGAAACTGAGCGCTGAAAAAGAATCTTGTCGCCGTGTTGTAACGATCTCTTTGTTGAGCCACGCCGTCCTTGAAGTCAACGGGATGGTCTGCTGAGCCACCGATGGAAACAGGACCTGCGGACTGACTATTCAAAGCCAAGGCCCAGGTGCAAATATCGACATGGTGCGCACCCCAGTCGGTGAGCTTGCCTCCGGAATACTCATACCACCAACGGAATTCGTAATGGCAGTTGGTATTGCCCCGACCACGCTTGCCCTTAGCAGGAGGAAGATGACGGTAGTCGCATGACGGTGCTGGGCCCAACCAACGATCCCAGTCCAATCCAGTCGGAACTTCCGCGACTGGAATCTCCGGGCTAGTCGGAGCTCCACCGATGGCGGCCGAGACTTTCTTGATTCGTCCCAAGCGACCTTCGTTGACAAGTGCCATCGCTTTGGTGAACAGATTGAAGGTGCTTCGCTGCTGCGTACCGACTTGTACGATGCGCCCGGTTTCTTTTTGGACCTTGCGAATCAATTTGCCTTCGTCGATCGTCAGCGTCAGTGGCTTCTCGCAGTAAATATCTTTGCCAGCCAAGATTGCTTCGACCACGGGCTTGGTGTGCCAGTGATCAGGCGTCGCAACGTGAATCACATCGATATCGTCTCGCTCGAGAACTTTTCGGTAGTCGGCATACACAATCGCCTTGCCCCCGCTACGATTCTTGTTCATCGCTTCGCCACGACCAGCGTCCGCATCGGCAATAGCGACAATGTCGACCCAATCCTTGGCGGCATTCATGTTGCCGTTCGCCATTCCGCCGGCACCGATGACTCCAATGTTCAGTCGGTCATTCTTAGCGATTGGCTTCGCTAGCGCGGTTTGGGAAGTGACGAAGTAGGGGATAGTGGCCACAGCAGAAGCAGCAGCTGATTTTTGCAGGAAGCTACGGCGATTTTTGGTCGAAGCCATTCAGAGATATCCTTTGAATTTGGAGGTGGGATGCGGAAGCACTCCGCGTTCAGACAGTATAGCTACCCAATCCTGTAGCGGGATTCGCCAAAGTTCCTTCTCCTCCTGTAGCGGGATTCGCCGGAATTCCTTCTCCCTCTTGCTTCTTCACTCAGGAAACCTCCCGTCCCCCGACAGGACTTCTGGCGAAGTCCACTAAATTTCAACGCGATCTAACGCCCCAAGAGAATCTTGGACGCCGCTTTTGCAGCTTCCGTGCCAGCAAAATCTTCCGTGATCTGCTGCAGCATCGCTAATGCTCTTTTCTGCGCTGTTGGTGCTCGGGAGCTCCCAACTTTGCGAGCCTGCTCCAGTTTCGTAACAGCGGCCAGTTCATTCTTGACCTCAGGTGTTCTCTGCAAATGCTTCACGTCCACAGAAACACTTGCCGGCAAATCGAACCCTTTGAAGCGAGTTTCAAGGGTACTGAGCATTTGAAACGCTTCCCAAGATTCACCTGCCTTGTTGGCCTCTTCTGCCACTTGAAGCTGCGAGTCCATCTGCTGCTGGACATAATCTTCCAGTAGCCCAACGGCTTCTTTGACCTCAGGCTTGTTTGATCTCCCCAATCGCTTCAAACCTAAGGAAGCATCGGAGAAACTACCAAATTCAATATGCATCCAAGTGGCCTGTAACTCGGACGGCATTTGCTTTGGATCGACGTTCCATTTCGCGCCCGCAAGTGCTCGTTTCGCTGCCGAATCCAAGTCCGATGCATTAGCTCGGATGAATTCTCCATCTGAGGTCAGCACTCGAGCCTGCCAAATGTTCTTCAAGCTAATCTCGCCGATGTTTGACGCGACTTCAAAAGACCGATCAGCATCGACGATCACTGGCCAGGAGATCTGATGCTTTCGCAGATATTGAGCCACCTTGGTTGCTGACTGTCCAGAATTTACCCCGATAAATGCAATGGGTTCCCCGCGATACTTTCCGGCGACCGCCAGAAGCTCAGGCCAACGACCTGCACAGCGTGGTCAGCCCTCTTCGAAGTAGTAGAAGACAGCCCCCTTCCCCCGAAGAGCGGCAGTCGAAATCGGAGATGCATTCAGCCATTGTGCTGGGTGCTGTGGTAGCGATATCGCTGGCTCCGAAGTGCTCTGAGCCAGCGTTGCTGTTGCGGTGCAAACTAGACTCAGCAATAGAAAGACAGTTTTCACGGGAATCAAAGCCCTATGGTATCAGTTTCAAGAATTGCGATTCGCTTGATCCAAGTAGCGTAACTGATGATACAGCATTTCGATTTTTGCAGGCGGAAAATTCATCGCCAGGGCGGCTCGCAGCGGGTTGCCAAAGATCGATTCCACTTCGATCGGACGCTTCGCTTTGTAGTCCAAGAACATACTGCTGTCGTAAGGCAACATCTTCGCCGTCGCTTCTAACATCTTCTCGACGTGAGAAGAATTGATCTCCGTACCGCAAGCCTTTGCTGCATGGACCACATCCCACATCAAGTCTTCCGCCAACTTGCGGGTGGCAGGATTTCGCATGATCTTATCCGTGCTCGCACCCAGCACCACACTTAGACCGTTGAAAGGAATATTCCAGACCAGCTTCTTCCAACGCACCAGAGTAAGATTCTCCGAGGGCGTCATGTCGATCTCGGCGTACCGGAAAACCTCGGTGAGTCGCTCCATACGAGGCGTCACCTTGCCCGCGCGAGATTCAGCGTATTCACCAAAGACGATCGCACCGTAGTCCAGATGATGGATGTGCCCTGGCCCGACTTTGTTGCTACACAAAAAGCAACAGCCGCCGAGCACATTTTTCGCCCCCACCACTGCCGCAGAATCGGCCTCGACGTGCAGACCATTCTGTAGCACCAGCACAACTCCCTCCGGCTTCAGGATCTTCGTCAGTGCAGTCTTCAAGGCGGAATTGGCGGTCGTCTTCCAAGCCACAATCGCGACGTCTACCTGTGGCATCGAGTGCACAGAATCGTGAGCTTGGACCGGAATCTCGAAATCCGCGATCGGCGACTCGATCTTCAGCCCAGCGGAGCGTACCTGCTCATAATCGCTCCGAACAAGAAAATGGACGTCCTGCCCCACCCGAGCCAACAACGCACCGTAGAGCCCTCCGAGAGCTCCTGTGCCCAAAATGGCGAAACTCAGTTTCTGTGGTTTCGACATGGCGAGGAACCTAAGGAGAGAATTGCTACTGGACAAATGACTAGGATTTTAGAGATTTTCATCAGTCTGAACGAACAGAGAGAATGCGTCCTGAGTCCAACAAGGCAGATTCTAGATTGCGACTCGAACTGCTTGTAGAGTGGGGAGTCATGGACCTTCGGGCCAACTCGATATTTCAGCCGCATCGGCATTGGCCACAGTTGTCGCGTATTTTTGCGTTGCGCGTATTTTTTCGTTGCGCGTATTTTTTCGTTGCGAAAGGCTGTTCAAGAAACCCGCCTAGGACGCATTGCGGTAACTGGGGCAATCGTTTAGAGTTTTCATCCGTGCGGGGTGTAGCGCAGCCTGGCTAGCGCATCTGCTTTGGGAGCAGAGGGTCGTAGGTTCGAATCCTATCACCCCGACTTTATTCTAAAACACAGCTCGTCGCGATTGTTCGTGGCGAGCTGTTTTTCTCTGAGTTGCAACGGTTTACGCTGTTTCCTTGACGGTCCCTGCCAGTTCAAACCGCCATCCAAATCGCGCAGACTTTGAGTCGCATCTTCCGTATGGAATTGGTTCGAAACCATTTAGCGAGTTCAAATCCAGTCGCCCCATTCGAAAGACTCGTCGCGAAGGATCGGCGCTCCCGATCCAGCAGGGGTTGGTACATGCCGTCGGGTTGCGCCGTCGTAACTACAGAGGTTGGATTCGCCTCCGCGCCGGCGCCCAACGCTGAGGATGATGAAACCTCCAACTCCCAGCAGATTCAGAAGGTCGCAGTGGTCGTGATCACCTCAGACACTCTGACCTCGCGCGAGCGTCCCAGGTGGCTTAGGTATGTCGACAATCCTGCGCCGGCGAAAGGTGCGAATCTGCTTACGCCTCGCCAAGAGTGACCGAATTCAGGAAAATTCGGAATTCGCTGTCCAAATCTCGTTTGCTGGTGCGGATTCCCGGTATGGAGATTGATGAAGATCACGAACGATTCACCCGGCTTCTGATCGAACATGAGCCGGAGCTACTGCGTTGCATTCTGGTTGCGGTACCGAATAGGTCTGATGCGCGTGACATTCTGCAGGAATGCTCTGTGTCGCTGTGGCGTAAGTTTGAGACCTACCGGCCAGATCGCCCTTTCGTTCCCTGGGCGTTGGGCTTCGTCAGAATCGAGCTTCGACGCTTCTTGAGAAAGTCTGCAAATCGCAGGCAGTTGACCGAACGCGCGGCAGAATTGCTCTTGGAAGATCAGAAAGAGGCGATAGCTGCACTCGATCATCGGGAAACTCACTTGCAGAAGTGCCTTGAACTTCTTTCGGAACGACAGCAAGCACTTGTCAACGGATACTACCGAATGGATTACTCGGTAAGTGACTTGTCGCAGCGAACAGGACAAACTGCCGACGCGATTTACAAATCGCTACACCGAATACGCCGTTCGCTCCATGATTGCATTGAAGCCAAAATGCGAGGTACACAAGCATGAATCGGGAGAATAGCGAACACTGGCAAGAGTTAATTCAACGGCATTTGGATGGAATCGCCAGCGACAAAGAAGTCACAAGGTTATCCGAAAAGCTTGAGTCTTGTTCGGAGACCCGGTCACTGTATTTGAAATTGCAGCAGATCCACGCGAGTCTCCTTAGCGGTGAATTCGATAAGTCATTGCCCCACGATTCAGAAGCTCGTGCACTCAAGTCGATCTCCGATCTCGAACGATCCAGTCACATTCTGCGAAAGCGACGTTTCCTCTTTACATTTGGCTCAATTGCGACGGCCGTGTTGGTGATATTCGGTAGCCGGCCGCTCTGGATTGGTCGGCCCGAAACGATTGTGGAAATCACATACATCCAGGGCGACGTCCAGTGGACCGGTGATGGCGGAAACGTCATCGAAGAGTTGGAGGAAGGACAAGCGTTGACTGGCGGCACGATAGAGACGCGATCTATCAATTCAGCTGTCGAACTATGTTTTCTGGACGGAACGATCGTTTCGACTTCAGGTGGTTCGGTGTTAACGATTGCCGATGATGGTCAAAAGAAACTTTACCTTCGCTCAGGAATTCTCTCCGCCGATGTAGAGGAACAGCCGGCGAAACGTCCCATGGTTGTCATCACACCGACGGCTCGTCTTGAAGTCCTGGGAACCCGCTTTGACGTGATGGCTTATCCTGAGCGATCGAAAGTCTCCGTCCGGCATGGCTTGGTTCGCGCGGTCCGTTCGTTCGATGGCGAGTCGATCGACGTTGCGGGGGGGCATTCAGCAGTCGCCTCTTCCGATGTGCAACATGAGTTTTTGTCGAGACGATCAGATCAGGCAGTCCATGCCTGGAAAGCGAATTTGGAGCAAGATCGAAAGCAGGGCGAGGGCGAATTTGTATCAGCCATGCTCGCATTGCGAATGGAGATTCGCGAGGTGTTGGGAGCCGGGATAGTGACTCGCGAACAGGTTCGAGAGGTTTACGGCGATCGGCTGGCGGAGGCAGCGAATACCGAGGGCGTGTTGAAGGCCCA
>PKCQ01000540.1 GCA_002862265.1 Planctomycetaceae bacterium
GCTTTGACAAGTTCTCTGCGACACGGGTCTTTGCTTCGGCTTGGCAAGCGACGAAGAGGTTCCAGATGACTACCAGCACGGGCGGCAGCGAGCGAGCGATGGTGCCGATTGGGACTCACGAGAAAGTGATGCCGCTGGATTTGGTGGCGACTCCGTTATTGAGAGCTTTGATTTCGCGGGATACTGGGACAGCACAAGAGCTAGGTTGTCTTGAGCTCGATGAAGAGGATCTGGGTCTTTGCACTTTCGTCTGCCCCGGGAAATACGATTACGGGGAAATTCTTCGCGCTAACCTGCTGACGATCGAGAAAGAGGGGTAAGAGCAAAATGAAATTCTTGCGTGATACGCTCGACAAACTGCATCCGCTGTTTGCCAAGGGCGGCAAGTTGGAAAGGTTCTATCCGCTCTACGAGGCGGGCGACACCTTCCTCTACACGCCCGGCGAGGTGGCGAAGGGTTCGACGCATGTACGTGATGCGTTGGATCTAAAAAGAATGATGACCATGGTCGTGGTCGCTCTGATTCCCTGTGTATTTATGGCACTTTGGAACACCGGGTACCAGGCTAACCTTGCGATCGAAGCGATGGAAAAGGAAGGTCTTGAGCCATTCTTTGATTGGCACAACACGATTCACACAACGATTGGGCGAGGGCACGATCCAGGGAGCTTCCTCGATAACTTTGTCTATGGCGCGATTTTCTTCCTGCCGGTTTACATCGTGTGCATGACTTTCGGTGGTATCTGTGAAGTCATCTTCAGCTGTATTCGTGGCCACGAAGTCAACGAGGGCTTCTTGGTTTCTGGTCTGTTGTTCCCTTTGACTCTTCCACCAGGTATACCACTCTGGCAAGTCGCCGTTGGGATCATGTTCGGTGTGGTGATTGGGAAGGAGATCTTTGGCGGTACTGGACGCAATTTCTTGAATCCAGCTCTAACGGCTCGGGCGTTCCTTTACTTCGCTCACGCTGGTCAGATCAGTGGTGACAAGGTTTGGACTGCAGTACAAGTTGCGGGGAAAAAGATGGTCGACCAGGGCGGCGAGATGGTCGAGAAGGTCGTTCCCGACGGTTACTCTGCTGCGACCGCCTTGGGGCAGATGGCTGCCACGAAAACGCCTGAGGCGATGACGGGGATTACGTCTGACGCGAGTACATTTTGGTCGTCCTTCCTAGGCACGATACCTGGCTCGATGGGCGAAACCAGTACCTTGGCGTGCATCTTGGGAGCAGCCATCCTGATCATGTGTGGGATTGGATCCTGGCGGATCATGGCTGGTGTCTGTCTCGGTGCAATGTCGCTCAGTGCGGTGCTCTACATTGTTGGCAGTGAAACAAACCAAATGTTTGGAGTGCCACCGTGGTGGCATTTGGTGATCGGCGGATTTGCCTTCGGCACCGTTTTTATGGCGACCGACCCAGTCAGTGCGTCGATGACTGAAACTGGGAAATGGATTTACGGCATCTTGATCGGCGTTATGACGATTTTGGTGCGAGCCATCAATCCGGCGTTTCCTGAAGGTATCATGTTGGCGATCCTTTTTGGAAATGTTTTCGCTCCATTGATAGATTACTTCGTTGTTCAGGCGAACATCAAGCGGAGGTCCCTACGTTATGCCACCTAAAGATTCTATCGCCAATACGTTCCTTGTTTCCTTTGTTCTATGTGTGGTTTGCTCGCTGCTAGTGAGTTCCGCAGCGGTGGTCTTGAAGCCATTGCAGCAGAAGAACAAGGAGTTGGACCAAAGGCGCAACGTGCTGGCCGCGGCGGGACTTACTGTAGATCGCAGCGGCGAGGAGGTTGCGGCTGCGGACATGAGCGGCACGGAAGTCGAAGAAGTGTTCGGCACTCGTGTCACTCGACGACTATTAGACATTGAAACCGGCGAATATGTTGCGGACGGTGAGGTCGACGCTCAATTCGATCCCAAGAAAGCTGCTAAAACGCCTGAGCTGAACACGCCGGTTACCGGAGAGTTCAAAATCGGTCCGAGCAGTCGCGAAAAGCAGACTTGGGTCTACCTGATTAAAGACGGTGAGAACGTCGAGCAATTCGTCGTTCCAATCTACGGGATGGGACTTTGGTCGACACTCTATGGATTCGTCGCGGTCGACAAGGATCTAGCAACGATTCGCGGTCTGACTTACTATGAGCATGGTGAAACACCGGGGCTCGGCGGTGAAGTCGAGAATCCTCTTTGGAAGTCAAAGTGGGTCGGCAAGAAGATCTATGACGAAGCTGTCACCGTGGCGGATGCTAACAACGACGACATCAAGACTGGTGTTGCAAAGGGAGCCCCGACAGCAGAGCTTGCTGCCTATCAGGTCGATGGGATCTCGGGTGCGACTATCACTTGCAATGGTGTAACTGCGATGCTGAAGTACTGGTTTTCGGATCAGGGCTTTGCTCCTTACTTCAAGAAACTGGCCTCTGAGCAAGGAGCTGGGTAATGGCATCTCCTACGGCAAAAGAGGTTTTGCTGAAGCCAATATTCGACAATAACCCCATCGGCTTGCAGATCTTAGGCATCTGTTCTGCATTGGCAGTGACCACACAAATGATGACATCCTTGGTGATGAGCATCGCGGTCATTATCGTGACGGGCTGTGCTAGCGCATCGGTCTCCATGATTCGTCAGCGTATCCCCAGTAGCATTCGAATTATCGTGCAGATGGTGGTCATAGCCTCGCTTGTGATTCTTGTCGATCAAGTCCTGAAAGCCTTCTTGTTCGAGACTAGCAAACGCTTGAGTGTCTTTGTTGGTCTGATCATTACCAACTGTATCGTGATGGGTCGGGCGGAAGGCTTTGCGATGAAGAACGACCCGAAAATGAGCTTCCTAGACGGAGTCGGAAACGGCCTCGGCTACAGCTTTATCTTGCTGGCGGTCGCTTTCTTCCGCGAGTTATTCGGTTCTGGCAAGCTCTTTGGCATCAATGTCATGACGCCGATCACTGAGGAAGGCTGGTACAACCCGAATGGTTTGATGCTTCTCTCGCCAAGTGCCTTTTTTCTGATCGGGATCATCATATGGATCATACGAACTTTCAAACCTGATCAGATTGAGGAGGCTTAGGCAATGGAAAGCTTTGAATTCTATCTGAGTCTGTTTTTGAAGGCCGTTTTTGTTGAGAACCTTGCACTTACATTTTTCCTCGGAATGTGTACGTTCCTTGCGGTATCGAAGAACGTAAAAACGGCTCTTGGCTTGGGCGTCGCGGTAATTGCGGTTCAAACCATTACCGTGCCTGTGAACTGCTTGTTGTATCAATATGTTCTCAAGGATGGGGCTCTCGCTCAATTCTTTGATGATCCTTACTACGCAACCGTGGATCTCTCCTTCCTGGGATTAATTACTTACATTGGTGTGATTGCGGCGAGCGTCCAGATTCTGGAAATGGTTCTAGACCGCTTCTTCCCGCCGTTGTACAACGCGTTGGGTATCTTCCTGCCGCTGATAACTGTGAATTGCGCGATCCTTGGTGGCTCGTTGTTTATGGAACAACGGGACTATCACATCGATGAAGCTGTTGTCTTTGGCATAGGATCTGGCTTTGGCTGGGCACTTGCTGTCGCAGCCTTGGCGGCTGTCCGCGAAAAGATGCGTTACAGTGACATTCCCGCTGGTTTGCGTGGCTTGGGCATTACTTTTATTACCGTCGGTCTGATTGCTTTGGCATTCCTGGCGTTCTCTGGTATTCAACTTTAAGAAGATTCAGTTGCCGTGCCTCTGGCATGCGGAGCAGTGTAACTCATGGATTTTTTCATTGTCTTTGGTGGTGTTGTCGTCTTCACGGTCGTCGTGGTTGCGCTGGTTAGCATCATCCTGATGGCTAAGGCCGCGTTTGTCCCATCCGGTGATGTGGAGTTGGAGATCAACGAATCGAAAAAAATCTCCGTCCCGGCCGGCGGCAAGTTGCTCGGTGCACTTTCGGAGGAGGGCATCTTTGTTTCCAGCGCCTGCGGTGGTGGAGGTACCTGCGCTCAATGTGTAGTGAAGGTACTTGAAGGTGGTGGTGAAATCCTCGAGACCGAGAAATCACACATCAACAATAAGGAAGCCAAAGAGGGCGTTCGCCTGAGTTGCCAGGTTGCCGTGAAGCAGGACATGAAAATCGAGGTTCCACCCGAAGTCTTTGAAACAAAGAAGTGGGAATGCACTGTTCGCTCGAACCGCAACGTCGCTACTTTTATCAAAGAGCTGGTTCTGGAATTGCCTGAAGGCGAGCAAGTCGACTTCAAATCAGGCGGTTACATCCAGATCGAATGCCCACCGCACACTGTGCATTACAAAGACTTTGCGATCGAAGAAGAGTTCCACGAGGACTGGGATACATACAACGTTTGGCGCTACGTTTCCAAAGTGGACGAAGATGTGGTTCGGGCTTACTCGATGGCCAATTATCCCGGTGAAAAAGGCATCATCATGCTGAACGTGCGAGTGGCTTCGCCTCCACCGCGAGCCCCAGAAGATACGCCGCCGGGCAAGATGAGCTCCTACATCTTTGGACTCAAGCCCGGTGACAAAGTCACGATCTCTGGTCCTTATGGTGAGTTCTTCATCAAGGACACGGAAAATGAGATGGTTTACATCGGTGGTGGTGCTGGAATGGCTCCGCTGCGAAGTCACATTTTCGAGTTGTTCAAGAATCGCAAGACGGATCGCAAGGTTTCGTACTGGTACGGCGGTCGGAGCTCTCGCGAGTTATTCTACATCGATCACTTCCGCGGCATCGAAGAAGACTTCCCGAACTTCAAATTTAATATCGCGCTCTCCGAGCCCAAGGAAGAAGACAATTGGGACGGCTACGTTGGATTCATCCACCAAGTCGTTCTCGACAATTACTTGTCGAATCATCCGGCTCCCGAGGACATTGAGTATTACCTGTGTGGGCCGCCAATGATGAACTCGTCGGTATTCAAGATGTTGGATGATCTCGGTGTTGAACCTGAGAATATTGCCTTTGACGACTTCGGCGGCTAACTATCAAAGGCGTAGGCCTACTGCCTGTTGAAATGCCAACAAGTAACGCAAGTCTTAAAGATTTTCGTGACTGAGTCGAGCATAGGCTCTAACTTGAAAGGGCAGTGAAGTGCGAAGTCGCAACCACTTGGAAAAGTACTTTCCCAGCTGTTCGTTCCTTCCCTCCGTTGTCATTTTCTTTGTGTCTCTCGTTGGCTGCAGCAATAAGCCCGGCGTCACGAACATCGCTGCTCAGCGAATGGCTAAGGGCTCAACGATGGGTACTGGCTACACGCTCCGCTTTTATGCGTCGGACGACTTTAGCGAATCCCAAACGCTGGGGCTCTTCAAGCGGGTCGAGGAAGAACTCGCCCTGGTGAATCGCCAGATGTCGACCTATGATCCAGAATCAGAGCTCTCGCGATTCAATGCTTATGGCGAGTCCGAATGGTTCGAAGTCTCGGGGGATCTAGCTGAAGTGGTCGAGCTGGCGAATGAAGTTTCCACCAAAACCTCGGGTGCCTTTGACGTCACTGTCGGCCCGCTTGTGGATCTTTGGGGATTTGGACCGGATGGTCGTCCGAAAAAAGTCCCTGATGCTGCAAAAGTCCAGTCCGTACTTGAGCTTGTCGGCTACGAAACGGTAGCGAGTCGGTCGTCTCCCGCAGGTTTGCATAAACAGAATTCAAAGACGCGAGTCGATCTTTCGGCGATTGCTAAAGGGCACGGAGTGGATCGGGTCTGCGATTTGTTTGAAGCCGCAGGGATCGAATCGTACTTCGTCGAGATTGGTGGGGAGGTTCGCACGAAAGGCAGCAAGCCGGATGGAGAACCGTGGCGAGTTGGGATTCAGAACCCGACCGTCGAGAGAGTCGATACACCGCTTCGAATCTTGGAGCTGAAAGATTTAGCTTTAGCGACAAGCGGCAACTACAGGAACTTCTATTTTCGCGATGGCAAGTTCTATTCGCACACGATCGACCCCAGCACGGGATATCCGGTCAGGGATCGAATCGTCTCTGCCTCTGTCGTATTTGAAGAATGTGCTTCGGCCGACGCGATTGCCACAGCTATGATGACGCTTGGGTTCCAGCGTGGATTGGAAGTTGCTGAGGAAGAAGACTGGGCTGTGTTCCTTGTTACCTTGAATCAAGATGGCCAGATGGTGCTGGCGGCGTCGAACGAATTTAAGAAACACTTCCCCGATCTTGATTTGAGTAGTCCGTCGTTGACTTCAGAATCAAATCAGTCCAAGACTGAAGCAGCTTCTCATTAGGAACGATAGAAAGGTGATCCAATGCTTAACACACTGATGATTGTATTTGGCGTGACCTTGGTAGCGTTCTTGTTAGTCATTGCTGGTATGTCGGTCGGTGTGATCATGGGGCGTCGCGAGATCAGCGGCAGTTGCGGCGGACTTGCCAATCAACAGAACGAAGGTGGCGAAACCAGCTGTTCGCTTTGCTCTAATCCTGATTCTGCCTGCAAAGAGTTGCGCGAACGCATGCAGGGAGGGGCTCAAGAGCAAACTGAATCTACCGCCAGCACTGGAGTCTAGGCTTTTCGGTTGCGTTCAGCTGGACTCTAGGTTCTAACCAATCCTTTCGTTCTTGTTTGGCACGGACTGTCAGTGCGCTCTTCCC
>PKCQ01000322.1 GCA_002862265.1 Planctomycetaceae bacterium
GAATTCAGCATCACTTGTCCACTGGACCTACCTGCTATGAATCAAAAAGCAACCACCGAATCCAAAGAGGGTGAACTCGATCAACTGCTCGCACGCATTGATGGTTTAATTGCCGCTGGAGGCAAAGAGCCGGCCGGTCACGCACCAGTAAAACCGGCAGCACCTGCAAGACCTGCCGCTCCCGCACCGGGTCGCCCTGCGACAACATCAAAGTCTACTGCTCCACCCTCAGCAGCGAAGAAATCGAGTGATGCCCCGAGTGCACCGGTAGCCAAAGAAGAACAGACCTGTTGCTTCGCTACCTTGTGCGATGATCGAGAAGAGCCATTCATACCGAGAGAGCCTCGTTCGCTCAACGAAGCAGGCGTGGGCGAAACGATGGTTGAAGAACTGATCATGCGATACCTGTTGGTTCGCGGCGAAGCCTCCGGTCGGATGATCGCAGATCAAGTCAAATTACCGTTCCTGCTCGTCGAGCCCATCTTGAATCGGCTCAAGTACGAGCAGATGACGGCCTACCGAGGCAGCAACTCCGTCAATGATTACACGCATACCCTGACTGATGCCGGACGTGAACGCGCTCGACAGTTTAATAATAGAACAACTTACTTCGGCTCCGCTCCAGTCACACTTGAGCACTACTGCGAAGCTGTGAAGTGTCAGTCTGTAGAAGGCCAGCATCCGCGCCGTGAAGAACTCACGCTTGCGTTCCGTGACTTGTTGATCGACCGCAAAATGCTCGGCAAGCTCGGCCCAGCCATCAATAGCGGTAAAGGCATGTTTCTGTACGGCTATCCTGGCAACGGCAAAACCAGTATCGCAGAACGAGTCACCACCGCGTTCGGAAAATACATTTGGGTGCCGCGAGCCATCATGGTCGATGGAGAAATCATGCGGTTCTTCGATCCCTTGATGCACAATGTGGCGGAGGCGGAGCGAGGCCCAAGTCTGCTCAACGATTCCGGCGTCGACCAACGCTGGGTTCGCATCAAGCGGCCCACCATCATCGCCGGTGGTGAGTTGACGATGGAAATGCTGGAGGTCCGCAAGGATCCGGAAACGAACATTTCGGAAGCACCGCTGCAGCTGAAAAGCAACTGCGGCGTGCTCGTGATCGATGACTTTGGTCGTCAGAAAATGAGAGTGGACGAGCTGCTCAATCGCTGGATTGTTCCACTTGAGAAGCGTTATGACTTCTTGAATATGAACAGCGGTAAAAAGACGCAAGTTCCCTTTGATCAGCTAGTCATCTTCTCGACTAACTTGCAGCCCAAGGACTTGGTGGACGACGCGTTCCTGCGACGGATCCCATACAAGATTGAAGTCGAGAACCCTAGCGAGGCTGCGTTTCGCAAGCTCTTCGAGATCATGTGCCCGATCACCAAGATCCCGTTCGATGCCGAAGTTGTCGACTACCTGATCGAGGCTCACTACAAGCCATCGAATCGCCCATTCCGCAACTGCCATCCTCGAGACTTGCTGCTACAAGTTCGCAACTATTGCTTGTACCACGATCAGCCGCTCGAGCTGAAGAATGAATATGTGGACTTCGCTTGCGAGAACTACTTCTCGATCATGTAGAGAAAGCAAAGCAGATTACTTGACGGCTCGAACCACGGGTGGAACTGGCTTTGGACGCAGTTCCATCGTGACGGCAACAAGCGTGTCGGGGGTCATGACTTTGCGTATCATTTTGTGGGCGGCTGGAATAACCGCTTGTCCAGGCATGCTGTGGTAGATGAAAACCGGGCTCATTTGGGCCAGGATTTCCTTTAGCCTCTCGCGTTCTACGACCTTTCCGTCTAAGTCGTAAAACTTGACTTTGTCAAGCGCTACGGCCATTGGCTTCTTGCCAGCAGGCTTTCGGACTGTATAGGTGCGTTCTTCCTCCTGACGTTTCTGAACTGGGATCATTTGTTCGACTACCACTTCTTCGCCGTCGACTGTTTCCAAAACTCGCTTCTTTTGCATCTCAGTTCGGGTTACGGTAACGGTGCGGGTTTGCTGTTCGTTTCGATAGCTGTCCAGCATGAAGATAACTTTCGGCGCGTTGCCGACACCATCGAACTTGGCTTCTGCCAAATTATAAAAAGAATAGTAACGCGCGGAGGTGCGGAGGTCCGGGTTTTTGACCGCCGCTCGGGCTCCGAGTGGTACAGCCAGCTGCTGAGCTACATTAGCTCTGAGCGCTTGAGGGCGTATCTTTGCATTTGCTTCCGCTTTTATCTGTGCCGCCTTCATCGCTTCAGCCAACTTTGCGCGACGTTCCGCATCGGCCTGTGCCGAAGCTGCTTTCGTCGCCTCCGCCTTTGCAGCTGCTTCGTCGGGTTGCGTTTTCTGCTTCTCTTGCTGGGCAACCGGTTTTTCGGCTTGGGTGTTCTGAGCGACAGTGATGCCTGTGATGCCTGTGATGCCTGTGATGCCTGTGATGCATGTGAGAAAAGTGGAAACGCAGAGAAGCCGGAGTTTCATGTTCTCTTTCCAGTTCGAGTACACCGAATAACGTGCGGAACGTTGGATTGGATTAGAGCACCCACAATAGGTGATTGCAAGGAAACTTCGCTCGTCAACCGGACGAAGCACTGTTCGGATGTGTGCGATTGGGAAACTCAAAGCGTACGCGATGGATAGAGAAAAATCTCGCTTTCGGAGCGGGTTACCGTGATCAGTGGTTTTCGCTTCAGGGAACTCGGCTCAGCCCTGAGCTTTTTGGCTGGAGCACAAATAAGCTGTAAGCACCCGATTCTGTTTTTTTTGCCACGAAATGCTACCAAGCAGCAAGTATCTAGTGGCGGCTGCTTACCGATACGAAAACCTCAAGTTGGGTATTCAGTCCGTCCTGGTAATGATGGTGAAATGGAACAATCCGCAAGACAAGCGACCAGAGTCTGGAACGCGTGTCGTTGCCCAACTCTGGAGAAGTGCGAGTTCGGGATCAGGATGGAGCCGAGCTACCGTTGATGGAACTCGCCAGTTTTGAGACCGGAAGCAGCTGCTCGACGATCCAAAGTTTGGATCAACTGCATTCGTTCACGATAACAGCAGATGTTGACGAAGAAACTGCTATTGCATTCACCATCTCAAGCGATCTGTAAGAAACGCTGGTGCCTGAACTTGCTGGGTCGTTTCCTGCCTTGCGTGTGCTGTGGGAATGTCATCAGGAACAAACCAACGAATCGATAAACAGCATGTTTTACGGCTTTATCGGAGTCATGATCGCAATGTACTTCTTATTGGCGATCGGGGGCGATGCTATTTTCAACCGCTGCTTGTAATATCGATCATCTCGTTCGTAATCATTGGAGCTGTCGCTGGGCACATTGTTCAAAGCTTGCAATTCACCCTGGTCAGCATTAACGGCTTAGTGGCCTTCTCTGGGATCATGGTCGCAGATTCGATCGTAGTGATCGACCTCATCAATCGCAGAATCGAGTTCCTCGCGCCGTTGCAAGAAGCCTTGTTGGACGCCGTAACGCCACGTTGTCGTGCGGTGTTGCCAACAAGTGTCATTACCATTGGCGGCATGTTGCCGATATTGCTAAAGAGTTCTCGTTAGGCTCAAGTGCTAATCCCTATGCAACCAGCTTGAGCTTCGGTCTTGTTTTTGTGACTGTGCTTGTTTTGCTCCTGGCTCCCCTCTCCTAAATGCTGTTGTTCCCAGCGACTCAGGCATTGCTCCTCACGGTCGTTGCATGGGCCGATCCAGGATGCTTGTGGAGTTGATTGTCTCCCGCCGGAATCTAATAACGGTTAGGAGTTCGGATTCCTAGAATTCTGGCTAATCCCACGACATGATTTTAGCCCGCCACGCTCTTTGCGCGGTCGCATAATTCTTGAGCTTCATCGATGGTGGGAGCTTCCGCTATGAAGCGGACGATGGGCTCCGTGTTGGAACCTCGGACGAGTAGCCAGCGATCACCCCAGTCGAGTTTCAATCCGTCAGGCTGACCGGCATTCGCTTCTGGCATCGCGGCAGTCAGTTTGGCAAACAGCGGCGACAAATTGCTGGCGTCCATGTCCATCTTGTCTTTCACGATCGACAGTGGCGGCAAATCGGCCACGTGCTGGCTAATGGTTTGCCCGCTGGTGGCGAGTAGGCTCAGGATCCGAACCATGCCGACAAAACTGTCCCTGACGTAGCCTACCTTCGGGTCGATCGGGCCACCGTTGCCTTCTCCGCCGAAAACTGCACTCTCGGCGATCATCAAGTCGCAAACGTTTGCCTCACCAACAGCAGATTGCTTGAGAGTGCATCCAAACTTTTCTGCCAGGCTGCGAGAAACGCTACTGGTGGCGCAGTTAGTGATGATGGTCCCCTGCTCCTGCGGCAGCACTTGGAGGAGGCATAACGCGAGTGTCAGCTCTTCTCCGATGTAATTTCCTTGTTCGTCGATCACCGCCAGTCGGTCGGCGTCTGGATCTTGGCAAAAGCCAGCTTGGTAGCCGCCAGAGACTACTTGTTCTGCAACACTTTGCAAATTGTCTGCGATTGGCTCGGGGCGATGCGCGAACTGGCCATCGGGTGAATCGCCGAGCACAGTGACTTCGCAGCCAAGTTTTTTGAGCAGCCGACGGCCGAGCAAGCTGCCAGCGCCATGATTGCTGTCGAGTAGGACTTTGAAGCGTTTTTCTTGAATCGGAGCGACGTCGACCGTCGAGAGAATCAAATCCATGTGTGGCGCGTGCGGATCCTCGGCAGTTTCGATCGCAGCGATGGAGTCCACGTCGACCCACGAAGACTTGTTCTCGTGGTAAGCGGCAAGCACCTTTTCGCCTTCGATTTTGGGCAGCACACGACCCTCGGCTCCGAAGAGTTTCAGGCCGTTGTATTCTTTCGGATTGTGACTCGCTGAGATCTGAACGCCAGCAACGGCACCAAAATGCCTGAGGGCCACTCCGACCGTCGGCGTGGCTGCGACATCGAGATCGATTGGTGTCAGACCATGTCCAGCAAGAGTTGCTGAAACGGCTTGAGTCAGCATCCGCCCGCTGGAACGTCCATCGCGCCCGATGACGACTTTGCCTTTGGGGAGTGTGGCTGCCAGCGCGGAGACGTATCGCATCGCGACGGCCGGTGTGAGCTGGTTGCCAAGGGTGCCGCGTAGACCACTGACGCTGATGATCGGTTCGCTGGATACCATTCGGATTTTTCTGTAAGATTTAGGCTGAAGAGATTTTGAATTCCATGGGTGAGAATTCTAGGCGATTTTGAGTTCGGCGCGAGCCTGAGTTTTCGCCCTGAATTAGATCTTTATTCTCTTTGCCAATGTTCAGATTCGAACGCAAACCGACGATCTAGGCTACAACGCAGTGACTACTAGTCACCATCTGTCAGGCTCTTACGCGAAGGACTTTGGCGATTCCCACTACTGTTCTATGTTGCATCGTCGGACGCGATAGCTTTCACTGAACTGCAAACCGGTGTACAAAATGAGCCTCGTTGACCCCTGCGACTCGGGCTCAGCAATTTTCAGCGAAGACTTGAAGTAACGAAGACTTGAAGTAACGAAGACTTGAAGTAAGAAACGAATATTGATCATGACTGTTGATGAAGCTCTTGTTGCAGCTAAAGCTGCTTGCGAAGCTGGAAAACTGACGGAAGCCGCCCTGGGAAACCTCGAAGCTTGGCTTTCTGAGCAGCGTTATGCCGACTACCGTGATTCGATCGTTGAGCATATTCGGCAAAAAAAGTGGCAAAAGCTCGACGACGTGTTCTGGACGATTATTCCGTTTGGAACTGGCGGACGTCGGGGACGCATGTACGAGTTCGGTTCGAACGCGATCAACGAGCGTACTATAGGTGAGAGTGCTCAAGGTCTGGCTAGCTACGTACTAGAGCAAGCTGAACACGGAAAACAACTCAGCTGTGCTATCGCTTACGACACGCGTCATCGTTCCCGCGAGTTTGCAGAGTTATGCGCTGGGATCATGGTCGCGAATGGTTTTCAGGTGTATTTCCTGGATGAATATCGAGCGACTCCACAATTGTCTTACGCGGTACGGCTGAAGGGCTGTGATTGTGGCATCATGGTCACAGCGAGTCACAATCCGCCGTCAGATAATGCGGTCAAGGTTTACTGGTCGACCGGCGGTCAGGTGCTGCCTCCGCACGACAAAGCGATAATTGAAAGGGTAATGAATACCGATGAGATCAAGCGAGAGAACTTTCAGGCTTGCTTAGATAACGGCAAAGTAGAGATTTGTACCGAGGAAGTCGACTCGGCATTCCTCGCTGAAGTCAAGCATTTCTCTTTCGAGGGACCTCGTGATGCCAGGATTATCTTTTCGCCTCTGCACGGCGTTGGTGCTTTCGCGGTGATGCCAGCTTTGGCACAGGCGGGGTTCAACGATGCGGAAGTTTACGGACAGCACGAGGAACCAAGCGGTGATTTTCCCAATGTTCCTGGCCACGTCAGCAACCCGGAAAACAAAGTTGTCTTTGACGCAATCATCGAACCTTAATTTCATCTCTTTCTCAGGATGGGCCCCCTGGCAGTGGGGCCCGTGTCCTGTATGTTTGCACTCCAAACCGCACTGGTTCCTCCTCTCGTCGTCGGTAAAGTTGCGTGGCACGCAGCACTTGGCGCA
>PKCQ01000340.1 GCA_002862265.1 Planctomycetaceae bacterium
AGGTCAAAAATCGGATCCGCGCCGGTTCCAGCAGCCTCAATCGCAGCCTCACTCATCATACCTGTCCGACGAGCGCATGGAGTACCTCTTCCTCTCCGGTCTAACGTTGCGGGCGCGACAGGAGGTTTACTCGCGCCTTGAGCGAATCCCAACGCGAAATCTGTTTGTTATATCTCGCGGAGTCTGCGCAAAGGGCGGCAGGGTGCGGATTATTGGCACCGCCCTCGGGACAGACTTCATCGTGCTGAACGACAACCTCTCCTTTGCCAAAGACTGGGGAGCTGTCCGAGCAAAAATCGTCGAGATGGTCGGTGACGAAGCAGGGCCTAGTGATGAAGATGGTCCTGAGGTAGAAATCGATCTCGATTACAATTTGCACTACATCCACGTCATCGAAGCCATCACTGCTGTGACTGGCTATCGAACCGGCGACGACGTCGTCAAATTAATCGACCGCATCAAGTTCGCCCCCCGCCGCTAGGTCGACCTAGCAGTCTACATTTTTATCGCCACTCTCCCCTCTGCGGCACAGATTCCAGGCACCGAAGCTTGATTTGGTCGCGAGATTCGGGCGATTAGGCCCGGAGAGGGTTCCTGATGCCTTCCCCTCTTCCTCCATCTACCCCCCCACACAATCTACTCTTCAACGCCCGCGCCGCCGCCACTGGATTCTCCGCCCGATTGATCACGCCGCTCACGGCAACACGGTGGCACCCTGAAGCAACAACTTGCTCCAAATTAATCAGATCCACTCCGCCAATCGCATAAAACGGCAGCTCCACCTCACTCGCAACCTGACTCAAAAACGCCGTCCCAGCAAACTCCTCGAACTGCTTTGTACCGGAGGGAAACGTGGGACCGCAGCCAATGTAATCCGCCCCGCCTCGCTCTGCTTCCAAAGCCTGCGACAAGTCATGCGTCGAGATCCCAATCTGCAGCGTCCGCCCAACCAATCGCCGAGCCTCCGCCAATCCAATATCATCCTGTCCCAGATGCACTGCATGAGCACCACAAGCTAACGCCACGTCGATCCGATCATTGATCACTACACCAGAGCGACTCTGCTCGAGCGCCCACATTGCGGCTCTGCCATGCCTCACCAACTTACCGCCATCGGCCTCTTTATCTCGCAGCTGGAACCAATCGACACCTGCCTCGACAAGTGACTTCAGATAGGCGATAAACTCTTCGACCGGTAACTCACAATCGACCAGCAAATACAGACTTGGCGCATTCCAACCGCGCTTGCCCATTCCTTCCGCCGTCAACTGCAATTCCACCTGGGCCAATCGATCGTAAGTCTCGTATCGCAGCTTCTTGAACGCCTCGCCAAGCTTCGGTGCAACAAGCTTGCCAAACTCCTCGAGCTGCCTGAGTGCCTGAGTCACTCTTTCCGCTGCCGCTGGCACTAGATCGATTAGCTCACTACGGTTCGCTTCCGAAGCCTCCGTAACCTCGATACCAGCGTCAGCAGCAGTGGATCGATTCGCCAGACGCAATCGCCGCTCATATGGTCTCAGAGCCTCCGCCAAACCATGGCGAATTGCCTTGACCGACTGCACCACGAGCTCGTCTTCCCGAACTAACCTCGCGAAGTCTTCCAGCGTCCTCAGGCCCTCCGCAGCTCGATTCACATTCGCATCCAGAACCCGCCAAGCCTCATTCTCAGTCAAAACCACCAACTCCCGTACCAGATATCAGATCACCTAGTTCTGAATCACGCTCCCCAAACCGTCAAGACATCCAAAACATCCGTGCAGCGGAAGTCGTCAGGACTTTCTGCCCATGATCGTATCGGAAAGCGTCGAGACTTTCGGCTCAGCAACGGAGCCCTAATAGGCCGACAACGAGCGCCGCGTGTTGCCGCAAACCCACGTCAAACGCCGGCCATAACATGATCACATTGCTTCCTGCCAAGAATCAATGCCCAATTAGTTTTGTCTCCCAAGCCATTACCCATCGCACCTTGGACGCGATCCCTCATCCGCTAGAATAGTAAGGAGAGAGGCAATTCGAATATCATCCCGATTCACAAAGAGCGCCCTGCTCTCCCCGACCGTCCGGATCGACAGCCTACCGGAAATTTCCAGCTGGGCCTGTCAAACAGACAACACTCGTCTCACTCCACTGCCCCATCCCTCACAGAGCACCACACTCGCCCCCATAGTTTAACGGATAAAACAAGGCTTTCCTAAAGCTTAGCTAGAGGTTCGATTCCTCTTGGGGGTGCTTCTATTTTTCCTTTAGCGTAAGAAACCCACGGTTTCCTTGGGGCTTCAAAATCACAAGGGTCGCTATTCTCCCCTGTGCTGAGCGGTTCCGCAGTACAACTGAGCGGTTCCGCAGTACAAATCGAGTCCCCCAAAAAGCGCTTGCAAACTGGCTGCTCGCTCCAGGTGCTCCGGTGTGACTGGTAGATAACTTTTGTCAGCCGTCGTGCTCCTCAACTGCTGATAGACCTTCGTCCAGCACTCTCCGCGCAGCCCAATGGTTTGTCTCGCCAACAACCTCGGCTGACGCCGATTCCCCTGAAACTCAAGACAAAATTTGCTCCAAGATTCGAGACCTCATCCACTACTTGTAAAAACCCTGCCTATCATGCATAAAAGCGACGATCTGTGGAGTGACCGGCGACGTACTACTTTGTCACTCGGAATGGGCGATTGTCGCTTAACTCGTGACCGTAGGCATCGGTGGCTTGCACTTCGATTAGATGTGTCCCCACAGGGAGTTCACTTGGAAGCTTGCCAACCCAAATATGAGTGCTCGGGCGAGGTGGATTGAGCCTACCGGTTCCGGCCATAGGTGTTTGCTCATCAAGCTTCTGCTGCTTTACATAGTGCGGGTCCAGTCGCGTCTGGTGCTTGAGTTCCTGCCACTGGTCTGTGCCAGAAACTCGCATCTGGACTTTGGAGCTAGCCTTGGCTCCGTTGAATAGGTTGACCAGCACTTCGCCATTCTTCGAATCCAGCTCTCTCGAGCTGACACTGTCTGCGACGAATATATTCATCTGATAGTCGGCTTCATGATTCGCCGCTTTGAAGCGAACCGTCATCTCTGTACCATCAAAAGTCGCGATAGCGTATCCGTTGGGCGTTCCATCGCGCATCGTGGTCATCGGAATGCCACGCGAATCAAAGGGGCCTTTCCACCAAGTGCCAGAGGCAGTTCCGACATTGTGATGAATGTGAACGCCGTGCCCATGATCTGGGTGATAACCAAACTTCGCACCCATGTGATAGATCGCATTAACATGCGTGTGGGCGGAGAAAGAGGCTGTGTGCGGAAAGCGAGAAAGAATCTCCATCACTTTCTTGAGTCCCAGCGTCGCCTTGGTCGCCACGGGGTCGCCCTCCGTGAGCGGAATATGAGTTCCGATCAAGATACGATGATCGGTTGGGACCGTCTTCAAGTAGTTTTCGATGAAAGCCAGCTGTCCGTCATTGAGTCCTGCGCTGTAACCGCGTTCTTTCTTGCCGCGGTAGACAACATTGTCCATCGCGATGAAGTGAACGTTTCCGTACTGAAACGCATAGTCCGACGGCCCGTATACTCGGTGAAAAGTCTCGTTCGCGTGAGCATCGTCCTTCGCTTGGAAGTTGATATCGTGATTACCAATGACGTTATGCCAAGGAATCCCAGCGAGTGCTTGCATCTCGTTCATCGGCTGAAATAGATCGAGCTGATTTCCAACGATGTCCCCGAGCGTTACACCGTACTCGGCATCCACACCCACAAGCTCACTCATGATGTCACGGCCGAAATACTGAACTTGCTCGATGCTTCCGGGCTGAGGATCGCCTAGCAACACAGCTTGTAGTTTTCCGCTGACCTCATAAGGCCGCATCGCAAAATCAACGGACTTAGGAAGCGGCCCGGTCGGCTTGCTACCTTTGAACTTGAAATCGGCGTCGGGCGATCCCGCAGGCTTGTGAATGTAGAAGAACTGCGGCATGTGCAAATCATTGACAGGATAAATCCAGCCCTTGGGCTTGCACACAAAGATGATCGTTGGCGCTTCCGCCTCGATCTCGTACTTACCTTCAGCGTCAGTGAGCACAACGTCCTGGCCGTTCGACACTCGGACGCCCTTTATCCCGGCTTCACCAGCGTCGCGAGTGCCATTCAGATTCAAGTCATTGAATACGCAGCCGGTCGCGGTCTCGGCGTTCGCACCTATGGTGGGAGAAATCAAGAAAAGAGAAACACTTAGCAAGGTAAACTGCATGAATCGCATTGCGGTTTTTTCATCCTGTGAGGAATGGAGTTAGCGAGGGCTCTATATTGGAGCATCTTAGTTCGATCGCAAGGCCGCGCGGCTGAAGCCTTCACTCGAAATTCACAAAAGAAGATCTAATCTTCGCGAGGGTAGCTGACGGCAGCTACCGCGACGACAGACAGCCACCCAAGGAACGACTCATTCTTTGGCTCCACCTGATTTTTCCATTGTCTGAGAAGTCATTGGGACTACAGTCTTAAAGCTTTCCTCGTAGGGCAGCAAGCACCCGAATTGGTACGGAATCGGAGCACTCGTGCTCTATGCCGCTTGCTTCACCATGCTAAGGTTTGCGATGAAGCACTTCTCTGCGGGGACGTTCTACGCAACCTGGTCCGGGACGGGAGTGTGCCTGCTCGCTATCATTGGCTTTTCTTTGGTGACGAAATCAACTTATTAAAAGTGGTCTCATTCGGACTCGCAATCGCGGTCGTCATTGATCTAAACCCGAGTAGGGTTTCGCATTAAGGCCGCGCAAAACACCTTCTCCCCTTTGTAAATAATTTCCCGCAAAGAATTTCAGATTCGCATTGTCCGGGGGAACCTAGGCCGAGCAACAAGCTAGATTTACTTTCGACCTTGGAGTTCTATCGAAGCTGGATGGCCAAGAAACCAACGATGGTGCTAGGAGACTTCTACCTCGATTCAGAGATATTCCGATTCCGGTAAGCGTTCTTGCCAGACTACCAATAAAGGTTCGCTTACGCTCCAAGGGAACTCGCCGGTATGCCATTTCGCCCCCGCAGACGAAGGTCGTTATTGCGAAACAATAATCGAGCAAAACGACCAGTAGAAGACACAGGCTGCGGCCGCTGGCAAAAATGTGAAACTTCGAATCATGAAAAGAACTCCCCAAGCGTGTATTTGATCGCTTGCATACGCGATTTCAAGAATCCGAATCTTGACGCTACTGCACCCGACGGCAGTTTCGCCATACATTGATCCGCGAGTCTGAGGGCCGCTCGTAGCTTTCCTCGTCTATGAGTCCCTTTCCTTTTGCTGCACCTGTTCAGCAATCTTCGAATCGTCCTCGGACTGCACTTCATCCGCGACCGGTAGATCCGGCAGGTCCTTGACCTTCGGGCGACGTTTTCGCCGCGTCTTCGCTGGCACCAAGTCGCGCATCAATTCCAGTTTGCCGAAGCACAGCAATCGATCACCAGCTTCTAGGGTACGACTGGATTTTGGGTTCGGCATCACCTAGTTCCCTCGGTAGAGCGTCAGAGCATTGAGGTCTCGGTCCTTGAGCCCTGACTCTGAAATTGAACTCCCGACGTATTCAGAGCCTTCTGGAATGTGGATCTCTGTGACGCCGTAGCCGCGGCTGACTGTCAGGCGTTGGCGAAGATCGACTTCAGGAAAATCAACTTGTGCTGCGATGTAATCGATGATGGCCCCAGCGATATCCAGCTGAGTACATCGTTCGATACCCTCCAGGCCTGGAGATGAATTGATCTCCATGACGTGCGGCCCGTCTTTGCCTTCAAGCATGTCTACACCGGCGACTCGAAGCCCTAGAATTTGTGCGGAGCGAATTGCAGTTTCGCAATAGGTTTCATCTAGAATCAGAGGCTCCGTCACCCCTCCTCGATGCACATTACTGCGAAACTCTTGCCCCTGGGCGACTCGCCGCATTGCTCCAACAACTTGATCGCCAACAATAAAAGCGCGAATATCACGGCCCTTGCTTTCGGCAACAAACTTTTGAATCAGCACACTTTGTTTCTGACTCTGCAGCAGCTCAACAATCGCCTCTGCCGACTTGTTCGTCTCCGCGAGCAATACTCCAATTCCCTGCGTGCCTTCAATTAGCTTGATGATCACCGGCGCGCCACCCACACGCTCGATGGCGGGCAGCACGTCTTTTTTATCTCGCACGAAAGTAGTCTGCGGAATTCCTATCTGGTGCCGACTGAGAATCTGTAAACTCCGTAGCTTGTCTCGCGAATTGGAAATACCACCCGAAGAATTCGCGCTGAACACATCCATCTGTTCGAACTGCCGTACGACGGCTGTTCCAAAGTAGGTGATGGATGCACCGATGCGAGGTAACACTGCATCGTAGTGCGAAAGTTGCTTGGTACGAAAATAGAGGTCCGGGGCTCCCTTCTGCAGGTCGATCGCAAACTTCAATGTATTCAGCACCTTTACGTCGTGCCCACGTTGCTCCGCAGCCTCACGCAATCGCCTAGTGCTATAGCACTTCAAGTTGCAAGATAGGATTCCAAGTTTCATAGTTACTCCCGAACGACTTGGGAAACTTTCTGATTAAGAACTGCGCCCCGAAAAGGAGTCAGTCTTGCT
>PKCQ01000669.1 GCA_002862265.1 Planctomycetaceae bacterium
GGGCGAGCGACGCGGCCACGCACCATAGTTGTAGAAGAGCTCGAGCTGAAAGCGCTCCTCAACGGAACACACGATAACGCCGGAGCCATCCTGAGCGTCCACGCCCGAGACGGCGGTGTCGACGCCAACGATTGGGCTGCGATGCTCCTGGAAATGTACATCAACTGGGGCAATAAAGGTGATTACGACGTCGAGCTGATCGATCGACAAGACAACGAAGAAGCCGGCATCACCAACGCCACCATCGCAGTTCGCGGACCCATGGCATATGGATATCTCAAAGGCGAGCAAGGCATCCATCGCTTAGTCCGCATCAGCCCTTTCAACGCCGAGGGCAAGCGTCAGACTAGTTTCGCCGCGGTCGACGTATCACCTGAAATCAGCGATAGCGTTGAAGTAGAAATTGAAGAAAAGGATGTGCGTGAAGATACCTACCGCGCTAGCGGGGCAGGGGGGCAGCATGTCAACAAAACGGATAGCGCTGTACGCTTAACGCACAATCCAACCGGAGTTGTGGTCCAGTGCCAGAGCGAGCGAAGCCAGCACAAGAATCGTGCGAATGCATGGAAGATGCTCAGAGCAAGGATGGCGCGGATTGAGGAAGAGAAGCGCGAAGAAGAGCAAGCGGCCAAGTACCAAAACAAAGTCCGACAAAAGGGATTCGGGGCTCAGATCCGTAACTACTTCTTGCACCCTGACCAGCGAATCAAAGACAATCGCACTGAATACTCGCAAAACAACTTCCACAATGTGATGGCAGGCGACATCCAAGGATTCATGGACGCCTTCCTTCGCTGGCGAATGGGGCAGGACGTTTCCGAGTAGGCCCTCGTCATCTCTAGCAGTAATGGGATTCAACAGAACTCCTTAGCCGCGATTCGCCAGAGTTCTTAAGCTGCGAGATTTTTGCCGAAATCCCCTACGAAAATATATTCTCTAGTTATCAGTTTTCGAAGCGTCTGTGTAGCACGATCTTTGAGCAAGAAGAACTTGTACTTGGTGTCTTTGAAACTTCGAAGCATCTCAAATTCACGCTTTCGCACCACGGGATCCTCAAGCCTTCGCAGATGGCCCACCATGAAGAAGCTTTGATCTGGAGTCAGCGTTGTCGGGAGCTGTGAGCCACGAGCCAGCATGAGCTCCGCCTCCTCTGGCCACGAAGATATCGCGTAAATCCATCCGAGTAAGCTCAGAACGTTACCGTCGAGCGGATACTTCAAGGCCAAGCTTTCGATTTACTCGACTACGGCGGGCAATTTGTCTGGAGAATTGATCGTATTGCACGCCTTGAGGATCAACAGTTATATCTCAGTCGCAAAATTGCTTGATGCCGTATCTGATTCCAATCCTTTTTGCGCGAACCGCCCGCCAACGCTTGCGAGATCTCATAAAGGTTACTTCCACCAAAAAGCGCGTCACCCGTATCCTAGCCGACTCGATCGACCAAACCGAGATTCCCATTGTCCATTCCAGCAACATCCAGAATGCCAGCCATCACTTACTGCTCAAACGCTTGGCTGATGTTGGGACCACCAGCCCCGGATGCAAAGTAGAGTGCTATGGTCACCATTGCCATTTGCAAATTGGCCATTATTCCAACCAGGAATGTTGTCTGCATTTTTTTCTGGTCCGATTTCACCACTCACCACCCACGTGTCACCTGTAGCGGCTTTCGTGGCTAACGCCGCCGTGTTGTAACTCGCGCTCCTAATCAGAAACATAGCGCCACCAAAGATAGGTGATGCGAAAATGGTTCCTTGAACCGCAAATGTAAATAAATCCGTTGCGGAAGATCCAGGCTACGAATCGGGGATAGACAGTAATTTCCACCAGTCGGGCGGCCGCAAAAGGCCGTGTGCAGATTCGTTCCTGGACCAGTAAAGCCCGAATGGCAAAAAGTTGCACCGATAAGGGTATTGGTGCCGTTAGCGAAGTTTCCAGGTCGATTCGAAACGATTTGGTTGATGCCTTGTTCCTCGTGCGCATCCGCGATGTGTACGAAAAATAACAAAGCTAGGCAAAGTAGGCTTGAGGCTCTGAAAGCCCTGGTGAACACCTTGATGAGAAGTCTTCCGCAATCAACCATCATTAATAGCCTGCCCCCGAAAGGGGTGTCCAAGGTGCGGGTCGCTTAGATTGGCTTCCCATTTGGTACTCAAAATATTTTTCAGTCCAGCCGCCAGTACTTGACTCAGGGTCTGCCGGAAGCGCGCCCAAGCAATCTAAAGGCAGGTTTGTCCCCCTAATCAAGACTAAAGGTAGACCGATTTTTTCTATCTTTGCTCTAGCCAGAATAATCTAGGGGGCGTATTCTTGCATTAAGGGGCGCTACGCGACTTCTTGGTGAGAATACTCTACTTCTGGAAAAAGAGCTGATATGCGTTACGAATTCCGACTAGCTGAGCTTTTAGGGCATACTCCTGATCGCAGAAAGCGGCCGGGTACGATCAAGGCGATTGTCGAATACACCGGACTGGATCGCCATCAAGTCGCATCTTTGCTTAAGAACGAAGCCAAGTACATTCCGCTCGAAGCCCTCTCGCGCCTCTGTGATTACCTGGTTGAGCACGGCTATGCGAGCGCGGACGAGCTTCCAGGTGTTCTGTTCTCTGTCAAACCCGAACACTTTTGGGAATTGCTTGCGCGACGGCGACGCCTGGAAATCTGCGTTGGAGTGCGTCGTCCAGACGACAAGCCGGAAACGGCATGGGTCGTTGCATCCGACGCAGTTCTGCTCGGCGAAGTTCTCAGTGGTGTAACCACTTTGGGCGGCACAGATAAACTCGCCCGGACACAACCCACTACGGCCCGAGACTTGCCAACTCATCCAGAACACATGCGTCAAACGCTGGTTTGGAGCCCTAGCATAAATGACGCTGGACCAGCCATTACGCGCTCGAACAAAGTTTACGAATCTTTCACGTCTTCACCGGGCGATAAAGCACTTATTTGCCTTGGTAGTGTCAAAAGTAATCCAATCGTAGATCGGGTTATCGCTGATACTTTCTCTGCTGAGCCATTTCAGTCGGACGATGATGTAAGCAAAGCAAGCGAACGACGTAGTCCATTCTTCCTCCGGTATCGTGATAGCGACCCACACGTACCTTGCTGTTCTGCTGGATTGCAGTTAAGCAAGACAGAATCTGCCGATCAACCCGGCATCTACTATGAACAAGCGGATGGCACTTGGAAGTATGCTGGTAGCCAAGACTCGGCTTTAGTGTTCTACGTTTATCGTGAGTCCTTGGGACGGCTAGAAATGGTGCTCAGCGGCTTTAGTGGTCGAGCGACTCGGCTGCTTGCTCGCACGATGGCCAATCGCAGCGAAGAATTCTGGCCTCCGGTCTACCAGGAAAACTACCTGCAAATCGGTGCTTTCATTGTTCAGTACGATGCATCCAGTGATGAGAGCGAACAAGACGACATTCTGCGAACGGATGAAGTTGGGAATCCAACCATCATTCCTTTGCCTCGCGAAGCCATCGCCCGCCGCATGGAACGCTAGTCAATGAGCCAGTAACACGTTCCGCCTGCATTTGCTCGTCGTAAGTGTTTCTAAATTTTTTTGGTACTTGCTCACTAGGCTAGAGATATCTAGACCACTTAGCGGTCTCCAGGCCAAACTGTCGACTGAAATCGACCGCATGGTCTGCGAGTAATCTTCTTCCTAACTATGAGTGCGCAGTTCGCTTTGCGTAAAACTGCCGTCGCACGCGCCATCTCAAACGCGGCTCTAGCGATGCACCACGCTGAGCATTAGAAAAGGGGTCCGCTCTCTTGTCACGTCTGGCGCAGAGGGTTCTCTCCGGCTGGCTAACGACTTTTGAGTTCTTCTAAACGCCCTGTCGCTTGTTGGACTTGGGAGGCGAGTTCTTCGTCGTCTTGGTAAAGTTCGAGAATGGACTCCCAGATCTCGCGGGCGGCTACGATGCGAGCATCGTCGTAGGCTTGGTTCGCTTCTTCGAGTTTCTGGTCGATGTAGCTCTGAAGCTTGTTTTCAAGCTCGCCTTCGGCTGCGATGGTCTCGGCTAAGCGATCCAAGGCCTCTTGCGAAAGAAAACAAATCGCTGCAGCTTCTTCATCGTCTTTATAAAGTGAGATGACTGCTGTGTATCGTTTCTGAGCGCTGGGCAAATCTCCAAACTGTTCGAACTCCCATGCATTCCAATATTGTAAATCTGCGTCGGTCCACTTCGTACGGTCATTGAATCGATTCTGTCGTTCAAGCTCTCGCCGCTTTTCGCGAGCGCGAATCCAAGCGAGCTGCTCCGTAGCCCACTCTGCATGCTCACCATTGGGAAAACGATCCAAAATTTCCGTGAGCTCGCTGCGAGCATCTGACCACTGCGTCGGACGTTCTGTCTTCGGAGGTAACTTGGCAGACGCTCGGGCGTAAAGCGTTGCTTCACTATCTGGAAACAGGAGCCTAACGATGGCTGCGATGGCCAGAACGAGCCCGAACGCAAGAACCCAAGTCTGTTCCAAAAAGTCGACTTCTTTACGCTTCTTCTTCTTTTTCTTAGGCTTGATACCTAAGACCTTTTCTGCCTCATCGCGATTTGTCTGCATTCGCAACGGGCTAAAGCCCGATGCAGCATGCTGCAAAACACCCACGCCCTCTGATTGACGCTTCTTGGCTTCCTTGAAAGCAAGCAGCAAGGCCGTAGCGCTAAAGGTTCGGTTTGCTGGGTCTCGAGCGAGAAGCTGATTGACGATCGAGCTAAACCACACGGGACAATCGAATGCAAGAGCGGTTACATCAGGCGCGTCACTGCCGGTCACTCTTTCTTTGAGCTGTTCAGGCGGAACATTAAAAGGGGGCTCGCCGGTCAGCATGAAGTAGAGCAGCGTCCCAAGCGAGTACAGATCTGACTTGGCGGTAGGCTCCTGGCCAACAAATCGCTCGGGTGCAGCGTGCAGCATCATTGCATAGGTAGGTTTCGCGTCGAGCAGAGCTGCTACTTGATCGCGCCTAAAGTCAGTGAGCTGTGCTCCTATTTCCTGGCCGATGATAATTTTATCAGGTTTGATTCTGCCGTGAATCCAATCGCGCTCGTGTGCATACTTCAGGGCCCCGGCCAATTGCTGGCTGTACTCGAAAACCGTTTCCCAAGGCAAACGTCCTCGTCTTTCAAGCATGACTTCAAGCGATTCTCCGTCAACGAGTTCGTAGGCCAAAAAGGCAGTACTGGCGTCGTAGCCTCCACCAAAACAGCGAACGATTCCCGGGTGCCTAAGTTCTTTGAGCTGCTCGAGCTGTGTAGCAAAGTCCCGGCGACTTTCGGGCGTCATCCCCATCGGGATATTGAAGACACGAATAGCGGCAAGTTTGCTTTGCTTCAGATGCACACCGCGAAACACCTGAGCTTTACTGCGGCTCGAGGATAAGGGAGCTTCTAGGGCAAAGGGGCCAAGTCGAGATTTCACGGGGTGGCGGGCTCATCAAGCACAAGTGACTAGGAGATCGTGGCGATCGAGAACAAGATGTTTATCTTAGTCTCTTGTGGAGTCAGTTGGACGAGACAGGAGTCAAAGCTAATCAACGTATGAATCGAAGAAAAAGCCATCTCCGGTCTACATAGGCGACGTTTCCTGAAATCCTCGCTCCTCGTTACGCACGGGTCCGCGGAGAGAGAAGACGGGACTTCTGACGAAATCCACTACGAACAATTTGCAACTAAGTTTAGGGTGCGAAGCTGTAAGTCCCGACTTCGCAGTGCGCGCCATCCATACTAGAAATCACGTGAGCTGGAATACGGCCTGCGAAGCCAGAATCGGCACTTTGGCGCAGTGAAGCAAGTTGCACTTGCTGGGTATGCTCCTGCCGAATGCCTTGAAGATGTCCGAGTAAAATGCGCCGGACCTCGAAGATAGTTTTCGGGTGGCGGTGAATCTCCTGATGTTCGCTCGCGACGTAAATCTGAGTCTCCGCGTCGGGTATCACTGCGCTGCCCTCTTCAACGACGCCGTCGCCTGTTGCTTCCCCGCTACTCCAGAAACCGCGTTTGGCTATCAAGCCAATCACGTTGTGATAATGAGTCCACGGTGCCTTGGGTGCGTTGTGCAGAGCAGGGAACACGGCGGAATTTGGGCTAAGTGAATCGATACTGGTGCTGCTGGTTAGCAAATCCGTGTTGCGGAACATCCCTGGATTTCGAGAGATGAGTTGCTGCCCAGAGGTAACCATCAAGGCTGGTAGTTTGATGAGATGCCTGCCGAGCCATCGCGTTGTATCATTGGCGTAGTCGCTGCCTTTGTAAGGCGTTCCAATGGTAACGACGCGGCGGATGTCACGGTTCGGCTTGAAGAACGCTGCCTCCCGCAGGCGATTGATTGCATCTTCATCGCCTTGAACCTTGTGGAAGGGTTTGTTGCTGAGCACTTTCCAAAAGTCGTCTGAACTTTCGACTGTTTGCATGCGGCTTACTAGACCACCCATGCTGTGTCCCACTAGCACCATATGATCGAGAGCTTCGATACGGTGATTGGGATCGAGATGTTGCCGCAGTTCGCTCAAGTCAGCTCGCATCTGAGTTGCGCTGAGCCAAAATGGCTGCC
>PKCQ01000663.1 GCA_002862265.1 Planctomycetaceae bacterium
GCCCGTGAGCGGCGACGTGTCGTGCGTGGCCAGCCACTGCAAGATCGCGCCGCGCTCGTACGTCGTGCCATCCGCCGCCATCCATGTAAAACACGACGGCATCGGCTCCTTCGAATATCGACTCATGTTTGGGCCAACCTTTTAGCATAAAGTGAGCATCGAGTCCTTCAACCTTCTGAAGACACTGATGAAGCAGTTGAACTCCAGCGTTGAATTCATGCGTCCCTGATCCATGCGAAGGCTTGCCAGCAATGATGACAAGTTTCTTTGCTCTGACTGGCTCTGTCGCTTCAACATCTGGCAGCGAGGCAAATAGGCCCATCAGGATGAAAATGCTAATCAGAATTGGATTTAAAAAAGGAGTCGGAATTCGAGACATAAGAGGATGCCATTGTCGGAAATAAAGCGGGGTGTCGCGTCGCGCCAGCTCGCAAGTCTTAGAGTCCTATTGTACACGACTGCTTAGGGCGGAAGGCGAGTTAGAATCTGCAAGCCTAAGCTCAGTTTCAAGCAGTATCCCCTGGGGTGAAAACACCTGCCAATGGTAGAAGCTCTCCGGCCGGTCGCCTAGCGAAAGTTCACTCCGGTAGAACTCGGAATCAGCGGCCGGAAAAAAGAGTGGAATAGGCTAGGATTTTCTTCCCAATTTCATCAGTTGCAACAACGCACGAAATCGCTCTTTCGTACCGCTCGAGTGGACGAAGTTCATAACCTCGGAGAGCAAATCAATGTTCTGGCTATCGCTCCTGTTAAGATGAGGTAGCCATTTTCCGTGTCTCGAACAAAGAACTTTGGGCCGCGTCATCTCGCGAAGCCCCTCTGGTCCGCGCGTTACACCCCAGCCACTCCGACCGCGTCCACCAAAGGAAACGCGTGGGTCTCCCGTCGGCACGACCATGTCGTTGATGACAACACACCCCGCATCTATCTGTTCCGCCAAGAGCTCAGCGTGATTGTGAGGCGCAAACACGGCGGCGCCGAGCGAATAGGGGCAGTGCTTGTCGGCCTCAATAGCTTCACTCATGTCCGCAATCGTAAGGATCGAGGTCACAGGTGCAAACAAGTCGCTCTTCGCGACTTCCATTTGCGGAGTCACATTGCTTAGGACCAAGGGGAAATTCGTCATAGTAGCTAGCTCGCCATGAAGCAAGTTGGCACCGCCTTCGATAGCGGACAAAACAGCGGCCCTCGTCGTCTCAACTACTGACGCCGGAAGCTGCAGTTCCGCTTGTGAGCCAGATCCATTGGGATCTTCAGCGAGATACTCGAGCAACTTTTCTTCGAAGAGACTTTGATTTTCCAATGTGACGAAAACTCGGCGAGGTGCAATGCAGGTAGCCCCTCCGTTCAATTGCAACGCGAATGCAGTGCATCGTGCTGCCCTCTGCACATCAGCTTTGTTAGCAATAAAGACCGCGTCGCAGCCGCTCAGCTCCATCGTGGTGGGCGTCAATGAGTCGCTAAGTTCGCTGAGAACACTCTGCCCCGTCTTGGCCGACCCTGTGAGCACGACTTTATCAACTCCCAGCCTCATCGCCGCCTGCCCATACTCGACGCCGCTCGGCAGGATCTGCAGCAGGTCGCCTGGTATCTCCGCGTCGACCAAACATTGCTTGAGTATTTGAAGGACTTTCTCGCCTTGAGGAGCTGGCTTAATCACCACAGCATTCCCAGCAGCCAAGGCCTGAAGCGATTGAACTCCAGGAAGAAACAGGGGGTAGTTGGATGGGCCAAGTACTAAGATTGTTCCCCAGGGCTCTCGCGCGGTTCGAACCCGGATATGGCCCATCCAGAGAGCAGCATGTCGCCAGCTGTGAGAACTAGGTGCAAGCAGGTGCCGGCCGCGTCGCGCGAGAAACTTGCAAGCGTCCGCAAGTGGAAAGACTTCGGACGTCAGGATCTCCGCAGGCGTTGCATTTGGTCGATGCACCGCCTGGATCAAGTCATGCTTGGCTTTGGATAGATGCTGCGGTACACCGGCGAGAAGTTTGAGGCGTTTCCTGACGAGCCGGCCAGCCCACTCCGTTTGAGCCGTCTTGGCTTGCTTCAACGCCTGCTCTACTTCCTGGGCCAGCGCTTGCTCAAAATCTGTTGTCGTCAAAGCCAACTAGAAATCCCGTTTGAACTAGTTCACGACATTATTGTCAAGATCGTCGCCGGTGTTTTGGTTCGGGAACATGTCGCTGTCATCAGGGACGATTTCGTAGTCATCGTCTAGTTCCTCTTCGAAGTCATCATCGAAGTCGTCGTCGAAATCATCGTCATCAAAATCTTCAAACGGGTCATCCTCTTCCTCAACCGGAAGCTGCTCGTCGTCGCCAACTTCGTCATCGTCTTGATCGTCATCAGAGCTGTCCGAATCGGCATCGCCTTCGTCGTCATCTCCCTCTGCAACCAATGTTTGTGCAAAGTTTGACGCGGCAACATCCGAATCCCCAGACAGCGTGAAGGCGTGGCCGGGAAGCAGTTGAATTAGGGCGTCGACAACAATCAACAGCGGCATCGTGTTTCCTAGTTTCGATGGTGGAGCGAGAGAATGGAGACTGCGAACACCCGCCTAGCCCGCCCCTCTTTTTAGGGGATTGCGCTAGTAGTGACCACCGGGTCAGTTTAGCTGAGCAAACTGGGCAAACAATTCTCATCGCAAAGTATCTCTGAGTAATCTTGGGCGACAAGGAGGAAGGCGAGAAATCTCATCAGAATGCTCGCAACTCATGCAATTTCGTTACTTTACCTTTCAATTCCAGCGATACTTGAGAGTCCAACTGACACTGGAGTCTTTCCCGCCCAAGCGTCTAACTCCCTTTCGAAGGCCGCCAAACAACTCAGACTCCCCACCGGTTTCGGCAAAAGCCACCTCGCGGTAGCTGATCGATCTGCCGCTAAGTTCATTTCTCGACATCGCACGATATGCCTGCTAATCCTCCACGCGAGTTCCTACTTCTTGCTCCATAGAGAACCGCGAGCAATTCGTCTGCGAGACGCCCAAGTCTGCAAACAGTCCTCTCTATTCTCAGGAGTAGAGCCTCAAACCCAAGGAAACTTTATGAACCAAGCAGTAGAAAAAAACACCTCGAACAGCCTTTGGAGTCGCTGGTCCAAGATCCCTCTCTACTGGAGGATTCTAGTTTTTATGCTTTTCGGAGTCGGCCTTGGCGTTGCGATGGGCGAGCATGCGTTGATCTTCAAACCTGTCAGTGAAGTCATCTTGCAGCTACTCGCTGCCCTTGCACCTCCACTGATTCTGATGGCAGTGGTGCATGTTTTGATGACTTCAGATATTCCGCGCAGTGCCATTTTCAGGCTCGGTGGATTGTTAATATTGAACACTCTCGTCGCGATCTGTATCGGCCTGGGTGTCGCAAACCTTCTCAGGCCAGGAGTATCAGAGGAAACCCAAAAAGCTGCGGAGCAGCAAGCGTCAGAAGAAGTCGTTAAAAGAACAGAGGAGTTCGACGCTGCGAACGAATTGGCCGCCAATCCATTGGGAGAACTTCTCGGAAAACTCCCCAAGAGTTTGCTTGGGCCGTTGGGCGACAGTCAAAATGTCATTGGAGTTATCGTTATTGCCGTGGCATTCGGGATAGCGCTTCGGAAAATAAAAGATGAACCGATCGGGACTATTCAAGAGCTTATCGAGATCGCCTACAAGACGCTACTGATTGTACTGCACTGGATCATCGAGCTCGTTCCGCTCGGAGTGCTTTGTGTGGTTGCGTCGGTGGTGGGCGAGAAAGGCTTCGAGCCCTTTATCGGACTTGCATGGTTCGTTCTCGCTGTCCTGCTCGGCCTCTTTCTGCAAACCTGTTGGTACCTATTGCGAATCCAGTTCTTCTCTTGGGCCTCTCCTTGGAAAGTGCTCATTGGAATGAGGGACGCATTGGTGATGGCTTTCAGCACGGGCAGTTCCACCGCATCGATGCCTGTCACCTACGCTTGCTTGAAAGACAAAGTAGGGGTGAGAGAAAAGTCCGCCAGTTTGGGTTCCTTGGTCGGTGCCAACTTCAACAATGACGGCACCGCACTCTATGAAGCGATGGCAGCATTGTTCGTCGCGCAATTGTATGGCATCGACCTTGGCTTCCCAGAGCAACTCACCATCGTTTTCACGTCGATCATCGCAAGCGTCGGTGCAGCTGGAATTCCGGAAGCCGGTGTCGTGACAATGATGCTCGTATTCAATGCAGTCGGTCTGCCGTTGGAAGCTATTAGCATGTTGCTTGCCGTCGACTGGTTTTTAGACCGCTGCCGAACAACGATCAACGTCGTTGGCGATGTCAATGTGAGTTGTATGCTGGACGGTCGTACTCCTCAGTCCGAGGAGGACAAGAAAGCCGCCGTAGCTGTAGCTGGCTAAACTTTCTATGGTTAAACGCAAACCATTGCTAAAGCGATAAACGAAACGGTTCGCTGTGACCAGCGGACCGTTCTTTCATTTTGCAGCTCGATTCACAAGAGAATTTGAAACGCGTCCTCTTTGTCCAGAATCTGCTAGAATCCGGAGCCCAAGCACCGAGGGACCTACGTGATACCTAGTCGTGATCCTGGCAGCTCCGAGAACAACGATGCACCGAAGAAAATTCCAAGCAGTAGCCGTATTAGCCGCCTCTGGCCTGGCTACATCCGGTCGAGGATTCGCATCTTTCGCTGGCGACAACGCGTTACTTAGAGACCCCATAAAGGGTCTTCTTGTTGGAGGTTTGATTGGCGATGCGTTGGGTGGCCCCATCGAGTTTCGCGAGCCTGACGGCGAACAAACTGGCTTATGCGATGCCAGAAAATGGCCAGACAAGCAGAAGATCAACCCTTTGCTTCTATCTGATCTCGGTCATGAAATTCCAATGAAGAGCTACGCTGCTCTGCGTCCTGACACTGCCGCATACGGCCCTTGGCGAGTGCGAGCAAAGGCTGGCACACTCACCGACGATTCACGACACAAGATTGTCTTACTGCGAGCGATAGCGGCAGCCTGCAAAGCCAAAGTTGCTCTCGATGAGAACATCCTGGCGCAGGCTTTTCTCGACTTCGCACCGGAACCGCAGGCAGACACGTCTAACTTAGATGCGCTCGTTGCGGAAGGCCTCCGCGAGTACCGCTATGCAGCCCGTTGGATTCTTGGCGAAAGAGATCCCAATTTGGCTCGCCCGCTAGCGCGCCTATGGTCAGGTGTGAACAATTGTTCCGGGCAAATGTTACTACCACCGCTGGCAGCCGGGTTTGCAGGTGATCCAGACACTGCCTATCGCAGAACTTTTGAGCTGGATTTCGTCGACGCCGGACAAGCGAAGGATTTTACCAGTGCTTTGGTTGCTGGCTTATCATCAGTCCTAACGCCCAAAGCACGCGGCTTGAGTACCGACGAACGCTGGCAGCTCATTCTCAAGACAATGCGTGAGACGGATCCTTTTGGCTATCGCGACGTCCCGTTTGCTGGTCGACGACTTGAAAAGTGGCTCGATAAGGCACTGGAGCTCGCCGGTCGAGCCAACAAAAGCCCGAAAAAGCTTTACGAGCTGCTCGAGTCCGAAGGCAAGCCAGTATTCTGGTGGGACGCTCATTTCACCTTGCTTGTGCCGCTCGCGATGCTTCACTTCTGCGACTACAACAGCTTGGCGGCAATGCACCTGACACTTGATTTTGGGCACGATACGGATTCCTACGCGCAAGTGCTCGGTTGCCTTGCAGGCGCCGTCGAAGGCTCAAGTATTTTCCCAGCAAACATGCAAGAGGCAGTCCAATCGACCTTGGCCGAAGACTATGGCGAATCGCTCGACGCTTGGCTAGGTCTGCTTCAAAAAAGAGAATGGAAAACTTGATGGAGCCTATTTGGATTGATATCACTTCGACCGCGTCAGTTCGAGAAGTGCTGGCATTGTGCGGCATTCTCCAGGAAGATGAGCAGCTTAGCGAATTATCCTCTGCTGGCGAAGGCAATATGAATATTGCTTTGCGAGCAATTATCAGCGGCGCTTCGGGTTCTCGCTCGATCATCGTGAAGCAGGCGCGGCCCTACGTGGCGAAGTACCGGCAGATTCCAGCACCCATTGAGCGGGTCGCATTCGAGTCTGCGTTTTACGATTTCGTTGACGATGACGAAGTTCTCGCGGAAAGAATGCCTCAGCGCTTGACTTCAAATTCCGACCATTTTCTCTTAGTTCTGGAGGACCTGGGGCCGGCCGCAGATGCGACAAGTTGGTACCAAGCGACGCCGAGCAATATTGCGGAACAGGTCACAGAATTGCTAGATTGGCTTTGTGTCTTGCACCAAACCTCGCGAGGGAAAGTCGATATTCATCGATTCGGGAATCACGAACTGAGAGCACTGAATCACGCTCACATATTCGACCTTCCTTTTCAGGATCCGGCAGCAACAGACCTCGAGCAATTTTGTGTCGGACTCAGCAAAGCCAGCCTTGAAGTCAGGTCCGACCAAGCACTTCGCGGTGCCGCCCTATCGCTTGGCGAATGTTACCTCGGCAGCGGTCATTGCTTACTGCACGGCGACTATTATCCAGGAAGCTGGTTGGTTAGCGGAACAATGCCGATGGTG
>PKCQ01000464.1 GCA_002862265.1 Planctomycetaceae bacterium
GGCAGAATGCCTGTTCGTCCTCCTCAAGCTTGGCCAGTTTATTGAGGCGTGTCTTGAGCTCGGTATCTTCGGTTGGTTTCAGGAGCGTGTTCGGCGTAGCCAGTTGCAACTCGGAAACAACAACGCGATCGCCAGCTTTAAGACCATCATCAACAATTACAAAACCATCGCCACGGTACCCGATTTTGACAGCTTGCCGTTGCAGCCGGCTCTTCGCGTCAACGATGTACACCCGCCCGTTGCTAATGCTTGCAGTTGGAACAATGATCTTATCATTGAGCGATTTGGTCCTCAGTTCCACTTCCACAAACATGCCTTTAACGAGAGGTGGGCGTTCGCCTGCGCGTGCATCTGCATAAGGCCCCTCCACAAGAGTAATGATGCCGATGGTTCGTGTTTGTTCGTCCAGGGTGTCATTCAAACGGGCCACGCGAGCGGGCCATGTCACATCGCGATCTCCTGTCCTGAGACGAACCACGGCATGCAGCCCAATCGCTCGTGCAAATTCCTGCCGCTTCTTCCATTTCCGCTCGCCAGGGTCAAACTCGTCGCGCAATCTGTCAAAGAAATCGCGAATACGTGCGAGAGGATACTGAGCGGTAACTTCTGCCGTCGCGATATCATCGGCAACCCCAATCTTGGTACCTGATTGCACGAACTGCGAGACTTCAACATCCACCGACGCAATGTGGGCATCAAAGGGCAAGGTGACACCTGTACGTTCGAGGTTGAGTTTGGCAGTTGCAAGCTTTGACTTGTTAACGCGAATTTGCTCCTGCTGAACCGACTTCTTGGTTGGCATCAATCGCAGTGAGTTTCGCAAATCCTGAACACGCTTCTTCTGGGTCAACAGATCGCGAAGTTCTGCATCAAAACTGAGTTGCGCTAGGTTGCCACGCTTCAGCAGTGCCTCTTTCGCGTCGACAGATTTCTGCTTGAGCGCCTCGGCTTCGTCCTCGATCTGCAGCAGCTCTTTTGTGTTTCGCTCACTGACTGAAAGTTCCTCAAGTGATGCCTCGGCGGAACGGATCTGCGCCTCCGCTTCTGCGATCGCAAGCTTATAATCCTCTTGGCTGATACGGATAAGCTCGGTGCCAGCCTGCAGTGTTGCACCCCGACGGAATTTAGGATTGACGGTTTCGACACGACCCGCCACCTGCACAACACCACTCCAGACACTCTCAGGACGTACAGAACCATAACCGACAATGCGTGGTGCAACATCGGTCTTGGCCAGCGTCAGTAAGCGTACAGCCAGGGTCTGCTCAACCGGCGGTAGCTGTTGCGGTGGTTGTCGCCACGCAACCGTATACTAAAGCACAGCACCCCCTAGGATCACCGGCGGAATTATGAGAAGCTTGCTGAGGATTGACCTGGACAGCATCGAGATGAGGTCCTTCCGGGTTTGTCTGTGTAACGACGGTGAGTGATAGCCGGTATGTTTGCGGGTACGGTTGGTTGCAAGATGTCTGATATTTGTAGGTCGCGAGAAGCTGAATGTCTTGCAGAAACCTTATCGTCAGATCGCGCGTTGTGGTCTTCCCGATTTTGCGCCGCGTGCAGTCATTTATTGCAGGTTTCTTTGATACTTCTTCTACTTTTCGGTTCTGAATTTGTGCAAAGTCCGGATGCAAGTGCCGGTACATTTGGTCAGAATTGCAGCTTCTCTAGGTTTATGACGCGGACGGCTACGGCTGTCACCGGCCCTAGATCATTGCGGCTGGACGACGGGACGGAAGTGGTCGTGGCGGGTATTCTTCCACCAAGCAAACTCGATCATCCAAGTGTTTCCAAAACCTGGGCGCTACCAGCGCGGACCGCCAAGGCCCTATCAGAGGCAACGATCGGTCGAACCATCGAGTTATCTGGCAATGAACGCGCGCGCGATCGATATGGCCGGCGTATTGCACAGATCCGTGTTTTGTCCGGCCAGCATCAGCTTTGGCTGCAGGCTTATTTGGCAAGGACCGGCGCGGCCCGCATATTGATCAAAGGTACCGATGACATATGCAAGGCCAATGCACTCCTCAGACATGAGCAAGCGGCGCGTGGCCGTAGTGCTGGCCTGTGGGCGGATGCCGCTTACGCCATCAGAAAAGCCAGCAAGCCGTGGGAACTCTTGCGTTATCGCAGCACTCTTCAGATTGTAGAAGGGCGCGTCTGGAATGTGTCACGAGTTCGCTCTCGCATCTATATCAATTTTGGCAAGAATTGGCGGCGTGATTTCACGATAGGTATTCGCCGGAAAGTCGGGAAAAACTGCGCGTATCCGGTCTGACATTGGAGCAGTTGAAAGGTCGAAACATCCGCGTTCGCGGATGGATCCAACGCCGTGGCGGCCCTTATGTTCAACTCCACAGAGCCGCCCAGATCAGTCTCGCACCTGGCAAAAAATTGCTGGAGACCTACCGAAAGGCCAAACACGCCGTCCGCTCCCTGCGTATCAGCCCAAACAAAAGCGCCCGACTTTTGCAAAGCCGGACGCGATTGATCTGTAAGTTTTAAGCCAATCCCGGGCTGAAAGCTGGGACCGGCGTCTAGCCTAACTTATGCGGCTTCAACATCATCTTGCGCTGCTGCAGCGGCTTCAGCTGCTTCTTCGGCAGCACGTCGGCCTTTCGCACTCTTCGAAAGCACATCAGTGATGCGCTGAACGGCTCCGCGTTCGTCAAGAGACTCAACGACTGCAAGTTCACGCGCCATGCGATCTAGTGCCTGCTCGTAAAGCTGCCGCTCGGAATAACTCTGCTCAGGTTGGGTTTCTGAGCGATACAGGTCGCGAACAACTTCAGCAATCGAGACGAGATCACCAGAATTTATCTTCGCTTCATACTCCTGTGCGCGTCGGCTCCACATAGTGCGCTTCACACGGGCCCGACCCTTCAGTGTCGTCATAGCCTTCTCAAGCACATTTGCTTCCGCAAGCTTCCGCATACCGACATTGGCGTGGTTGCCGACAGGAACTCTCAGCGTCATCTTATCCTTCTCAAAGGTGATTACGAACAGCTCTAAAGAATGCCCAGCGATCTCTTGCTCTTCGATAGCAACGATCTGGCCAACACCATGAGCTGGGTACACGACATATTCTTCGGTCTTGAAACCATGATGCTTATTTGCAGCGGGTTTCGGTGGCACAACTGCCTTTGCAGGTTGTGCAGCTGCAGGCGTTGCCGCCGGCTTCGCTTCTGCGACCGGTGTTGATTGCTTGGCAACCGACTTGGCAACCGCTGCTGCTGCTGCCTTCACCTTCTTCGTAGCCGGTGCCTTTGCTGCAGCAACTTTCTTAGCTGGCGTCTTCGCAGCTGGAGACCTGCCAACAGCTGCAGCTTTTTTGGTAGTAGCTGCAGGCTTGCGCGCCGTAGAGGCAGATTTGGTGACCGTTGCAGTAGCCTTCTTGGGTGCAGTTGCTTTCGTAGCTGTGGTCTTAGTGACTGCTTTCTTCGCTGCAGGCTTACTTGTCGACGATGATTTTGTGGTGACCTTTGTCGTAGTTTTCTTCTGTGGTGCTGCCTTAGCGGCTACTGTTTTGGCGGCGACTGTTTTCTTTTTGGCCTTTTCTTTCGTTGAAGCTTTGGATGCGGGCTTGACAGAAACGCTTTTCTTCTGAACCATGAAAATCATCTCACTTTCTCATGCTACGTGGCAGTTGTGATTGGGAATCACAGCCGCCGGCTACTCTCAATTCGAGTAGCAACACTCTGCCGCTCCTGGCGTCCGATTGACCCAGGAATCTGCCCCCTAAGACTCAAAACTCAATCCCATTTAGCTATTGCCAAATAGGTTGAAAGTCGATTTGACTGGCCTGCTGTTCAGTTTGTGGGCCTGCTTTTGGCAATCTTATCCTTACCAAAAAACCACAAAAGTTGGTACATTGTTTGTTCTTTGTTTGTCCAGCTACGCCGACTGAAAGAACATAACACAATGTTGAGAGGTTTAGAAGGGGTTACATGCATGAATGCCGATCATCTGTCTAATTAAGATGAATGAGCCATATCCATAGATAGGTTGTAGAGGAAGAAAACTGTTAAAAAACAATTGTTTCAGTCGCCGGTGCCAGGCTTATCAGAAAAATACTTTTCGTACTTATCCTTGACGTCTCTGAACTCGTCTGCGTCGCTGGGTTGATCCTTCTTGGCCGTGATATTCGGCCACTCATCGGCAAACTTACGGTTGAGCTCCAACCACTGCTCGATTCCAGGCTCAGTGTCTGGTTGAATGGCCTCCACTGGACATTCGGGCTCGCAGACGCCACAGTCGATGCATTCATCAGGGTGAATGACGATCATATTCTCACCTTCGTAAAAACAGTCTACAGGGCAGACTTCTACGCAGTCAGTGAATTTACATTTTATGCAGTTGTCATTGACGATGAACGTCATTGTTTCCCCAATAGCTTAGTGGTGCCAATTTAGGCGTCCGAACCTTAGAGCTGCCAATGTCTCGGAAGAGCCAGTTGAAGCCAGCTCTCTTTAAGCCAGTTATTGCATGCGTTACGATGTAGATTCCATGCCAAGCTATGACCACGCGCAACTTGTCGCAAGAATTTCCAAACAACTAGTCTGAGGGACCGTCCCTCCTGCGAAGGGATTCAAAGTCTCGCGGATCAACAGTACGCGTCAAATGTGGTTTTCGTTATTCCGTATAGTCTTCTCCCCTTGAGTAATTCGTGCTCTTTCGAGACGATGGACTCGTCTGAACTGTCTTACTCCTCGAACGGTTAGCACGATGGAAGCCGGAATTGTTGGCTTGCCCAATGTTGGTAAAAGCACCCTATTTAACGCGCTCACGAGTACTCAAGGTGCTCAAGCCGAGAACTACCCCTTTTGCACGATCGAGCCCAACGAAGGCATCGTGAATGTCCCTGACGATCGCCTTTCGAGAATCACGAAGTTCATTCAGCCTAAGAAAGTCGTGCCTGCGATCCTCAAGTTGGTCGACATCGCGGGCATCGTTCAGGGAGCTAGTGAAGGGCAGGGACTGGGGAATAAGTTCCTGAGTCATATTCGCCAAGTCGACGCGATCCTGCAGGTTGTTCGATGCTTCGAAGATGACGACGTGATCCATGTCAGTGGCAAGGTCGATCCAGTTGCCGACGTTGACACGATTGAGACAGAGCTCATGCTGGCGGACTTGCAGACTCTCGAGAATGCACTTCCGAAAGCAGAGCGGGCAACCAAGAGTGGCGACAAGGAAGCGAAGCTGCGAGTGACAGCCATCAAGCAATGCCAGGAGCACCTAGAGCAGGAAGAGCCGCTCCGCAAGTTGCAGCTCGGGGAAGCGGAAGCCAAGTCGATTTCAAGCTATGGACTGCTCACAGCTAAACCCATCCTCTACGTCGCCAATGTCGACGAGAATGACATCCACGGAAAATCTGAGCCGGCCCAAGCTGTTCGAGCCTTCGCCGAGAAAGTGGGAGCTCATGTGGTTCCCGTTTGTGCGAGACTCGAAGCCGAACTTGCGGAACTTGAAGAGCCGGATCGCAGCGAGATGCTAGGGTCACTCGGCATGACCGAACCCGCATTGGCGAGTGTAGCGCGACAGGCCTACCGAACCCTTGGACTGCAAAGCTATTTCACTGCAGGCGAGAAAGAAGTTCGCGCCTGGACCATTCCGGTTGGAGCTTCAGCGCCCCAAGCAGCTGGAGTGATTCATACTGATTTCGAAAAGGGCTTTATCCGCTGCGAGGCATATTCGCTCTCCGACCTCGAAGAACTCGAATCCGAAAAGGAAATCCGGAATGCTGGTCGCATGCGGACGGAAGGCAAAGACTACTTGGTGCAAGACGGCGACATCTGCCACTTCCTAACCAACTGACGGCTTCGCACTCTGCATTATCAATTGCAGCTTGTTAAAATGTGTTATTCAACCAACCACCATCCTGCAGGCCAAAGGAAACACCTTCTATGAAATGCTGCCCGCACTCAACGCGATACCTTGGAGTCTTTCTCGTCGGCACCTTATTGGCAGGAGCCTTTGCCCTAATGAACCAACAGCAATCTCTTGCAGACGACAAGGACGCTAGACTTCTCCGACACGTGGTGATGTTCAAGTTCAAGGAGACTTCCTCCAAGAAACAGGTCCAGGAAGTGGTTGATGCATTTTGTGCCTTGCCGAGCAAGATCACAGAAATCCGCGAATTCGAGTACGGCCTGAACAACAGTCCTGAAGGCAAGAATGATGGGCTTACGCACTGTTTCCTGTTGACCTTCCACAGCGAAAAGGACCGCGAAGTATACTTGCCGCATCCCGCCCACAAAGCCTTTGGCAAGATTGTCGGGCCGCATGTCGAGAAGGTAACGGTGTTCGACTACTGGACTAAGTAGTCACTCACCACGACAAAGGCCGTGCATCCGATGCACGTTTCATTTAACATGTTTTCCGCATCTCCACGGCTAGCCTGGGTCACCGACCCACACTTTAACTTTGTGCATCAGGCTGAGCGAGACAGCCTCATCATGGAGCTCGATGCTAGCGGTGCAGATGCAATTGCTCTGACAGGAGACATTTCAGAGGCTGAAGACTTATGCTGGCAGCTCCAGCGTTTTCACCA
>PKCQ01000466.1 GCA_002862265.1 Planctomycetaceae bacterium
TTCTGCTTATTCGCCACTGCTTTTCGCGCCAAGTCGCCCGGGCGAAACCAAGAGTTCTCACCCAGCCACTCGAAGTATTTCTGTTTTGCTTGCTCTGCGGTGATCCCAAATCCGATGATAAATTCAGGCCGTTGCCTGCCCGATTCCTGGACTGAGATCTCTTTGACGTAGGTCGAATCGCAAAACGGACAAACGTAGCTTCTCTGGTCAACACTCGTGGCAACCTGGCTACCGCAGCTATCGCACTCGAAGTAATGATCTGGCAAAGCTACGCCAGTTCCACCTCTATCACCTAGCACACTGACGGGCTCCCCTCGCGTCTCTAGAGGCGAACCACAAGCCGTACAAAACTTTGAATTCCGTTCTCGCGGCGCGCCACAAGTAGGACAAGGCGGCCCCACATCGGCCAACACCGATTCATCCACCAACTCCGCATCTACCACGCTCGGATCAGCTGCGGCGGTTGAGTCGGAAACTGGGACATCGGAGTCAGAATTCATGAGTCTTTTGATAAGCTTGCGCGAAAATCACCGAGTTCCTAGCTTAAGCAACTTTCATCGAACTAGCACCCTGCCCCGCTCAGTCCGCACAGACTCTCTCAATTGCTTCCGACAATTCGTTGCTGGACGGATTATCCGAATGCACAATGGGGTACCTTCGATCATCTGACGTGTAAATCGCCGCCATCAGAACTGATTCTCTGCTTAAGGACCTCATGAGATCACCAACTACAACACTGCCCTTCGTCCAGTCAGCATTCAATGTTTCGATACCCAATTCCCGAACATGCTTTGAAACCTCAGGCGATGAACACAATGAGGAAGAGCGTTCTCACCCGGTGCTGCAACACAGTGATCAATGCTCAATAGAAAGCACCGGATAAAACAACGCTTGCGATTCAAGGAACCTTGCAGGCGATCTCATTGAAGAACAAAACAAAGTAGTTTCTGCGCTGTCGAGCGTTCTGGATATCTCAACCACTACGAAAAGCTAGGCCCAGCTGGGGCGTTGTTTGGCCGCATCACGTTGGAATTCACCGAATTGCTGGATGGCGAATTCTTGATCGAGACAAGCAATATCAATGGTGTGCTCAGCAGGCCCAGCCGCAGCTGTGTCGACTTGGAGCGTCGCCATCTTCCAACGTCGATCAAAAGGACTTTGCTGTATGCCGACTCCTTGAATGCGGTCGAAGAACGCGAAGCTCATCTTGCGTATCAAGAATCCAGACTGATAGACCACGCCCCAGTCGGCTCGACCAAATCGCTTGGCACGCGACTTCTTGCAAGCTAGCCACAGCAGGATCGGAACCAGAAGGGGGCCTGCAATCCAGCCCCAGGGCCGCATAACCGCCAGCCCGACCGCTGTTGCGATGACACCAAAAATAATCGCCTTGCGTTGAAGTCTTTTCTCTGTCAGTGGCGACACACCGTGCCAAACCATTTCTGACTTGCTTTCCAGCCAGTTCATCTCCGGTCGCAGCTTGGAAAGTAATTCGTCAACTTCATCGTCCATTAGCACCGGCACAAACCAGCGACGCGAAACAGTAGTCGAAGCGTTCTCACTCTCGACACCTGCTCCGCCAGCCGTCTCAATACGAATGCTTGCGAGCCCCATCCACCGTAAGAGCAGCGGCCGATGGACGCTTATGAATTGAATACGATTGCGAGGCACAGTGGCACTTACCCGCGTCAGCAAGCCGCAGGAAATCCAAAAGTCATTGCCGACCTGCTCCAACCGGTATCCGTAAAACCGGTGCACGTACCAGATCATCCCGAGCAATCGCAGCAGGAAGAACAAGACGACACACAATAGGGTTATGCCCGCCCAGCCACTGAGCCAGCTCGTGTCGATCCAGTCTGGCAACCAGCTGGTCGATGGAATGTACTTCCGCCAGAAATGACGCCCTGCTCCAGGCTGCCAGCCTTCCACAAACTGTCCTTGAAAAAAGAAACCGAAGACGATACCAATGAAAACTGCTCCTCGATTACTACAAACACCAGCTTGAATCAAATTCTTCGTCGAAATCGTGTGCAGCAGCCGAGAGCGACCTGAGAGACTTGTGGCACTCGAAACTGCAGGAAGCGTGCCTTCGCCCGAGAGTCGCTCGTCTGGTGCAACCTCATCTGCATTTACGTCGAGGACAACAGCGCGCAGCTCTTCGATCTGCAGCTTAGTAAGAACTCGCAGCGTTGCTTCCGCCTCAGTGCCAGAAGCCGTCTCCACTTTCACCTCTGCCACCCCGAACACTCGGTGAAGAACATTCTGCACCAAGTCCACGTTTTGAATTTTGCGAATTGGTACCGAGCGAGTCCGGCGAAAAAGCAAGCCTTCCTTGATAACGAATTCGCCGTCTTGAATACCATAGCGCAGCGTAAAATACCGAAGGAGAGTCGCTAGGACCGACCCGCCGAAAACGATTCCTGCAATCCAGATCCCCCAACCGCCTTGAGTAGCACTGAACAAACCAATGACAGCCGGAAATATGTACTCGCGAACTTTGCTAATGGCTTCGAAGATTACCGACGAATAGTGCAATCGCCTCGGTTCGTCCCAGTTAGAGCTCGCCGACTCCAGTAACGGGCCCAGAGGCTCGTTTGATACATAATGCGCAGTATTAACCAGCTGCTCCTGAAGCTCGCCCTCAAATTCACTCGCTTGCATCAAGCGTTTCCTTCTGGGCCAACAATTCGTCGCGCAGCTGCAGTGCGTTTTCGTATCCCAGCCCCTCAATTATGACCGAAGCATTCCTGGTGCCTGCAGTGTGAATTGTGAGGGAGCCAAGCTCAAACAGGCGTTGCACCGGACCTTGCGAAACATCGACGTGTTGCACACGCAAAACCGGAATCGCAATTCGATGCTTCCATAGAACACCGCGATGAATCTCCATGCCGGCATCGCTTGAGCGCCAGCGATAATGTCGGTGTTTTATTTGCGGCCAGAAATGCGATGAGAAGGTCATGAACCCAGCCAGCGCGAGCCAGCCAGGAATCACTGCAAAACGCCAAAGACTTGGAACGGCAAACAGAATGGTTGCTGAAACGGCGATCGTACCGCCGAGGACGACCACTGCCACGACGTAACCAACACGCTGTTCAAAGGTCACATTTTGCCGCGCGAGCGGCAGCATCGATTGCTCGACCTCCAGGTCTGCTGCGGGCAGCCTATCGCTCGCATCCAATGGCTCGTCAGTTGGCTCGTCAAGGGGTAATGGAGTTGCCTCCGCGACGGTAGAAACTTCATTCCGCTCTTCGACTCCCGCATGCACAGGCTTCATTCCACCCGCATTCGCATTGCTCACGACGTCCTCAGAAACATTACTTTCCGCTTCGTCTGACAATCCAGCTTCATTAATTTCGGTCTCGCGGCTTGCTTCAGAAATGACACTTATCCCGTGCATGTGTGAAATGAGTCGTTCCTACCAAAGGTTGCGAACATCTTCATTATAGGCGCAGCGAGTTTTTGAGAACTCCTACCCATAATGCCTTGTCGGCCGTATCAATGGCGGCAAGAAAGCCTGACGGCGTCTGCGAGAATCTTGCCGTCGCGGTAAAATCCACTCGTAGATTAGAACTTTTCTATCCTCACTACAGCACTTTGCCGCAACGTATTCGCTACAAAGGAACCAACCTTGGAATCTTCTCAGGGACAATTTCGCGTCGAGCTTCAAAAAGAGCAGCTCATTTTCAGCTCGGCTCACTTCATAACCTTCGCTGGCAATATTTGCGAACGACTACATGGGCACAACTACGGTGTGAAAGCGATCGTAGAAGGGCCTCTCGACGAGAACCGATATGTCGTCGATTTCATCGCCTTTCGCGACAACTTGGAAAAAATCATCCGCCGGCTCGACCATCACATGCTGCTTCCTAAGAATCACGCCACCATTGCGGTGGAAGTCGGTGAAAAGGAAGTTCTGACGACCTTTGAAGACAAACGCTGGATCTTCCCACTGGAGGATTGCATCATTTTACCGATCGTAAACACAACCGCCGAAGAAATTGCCTGGTGGATTGCTCACGAACTTCGTGCCGCAATGAAACCGTCAGTCGGCGACGCTATCGAGACGCTCGAAATCGGCGTTGACGAAAACAACGGCCAGTGGGGCATCTGTCGAATTCCGTGGTAACCAAATCGGATGAGCATCCGGCTTGCCTTCTCCCCTTCCCAACCACCGCCTCTGCTTCGCACTGCCGGCGATGAATTACATGCTCCAAACTTGGGCAGCTTTCCCCGTTCCAAATTGCTAAGCCAAGACCGCTGGTTTATTTTGCCCGAAACAAGCAACTTTGCCGAATATGCCCCTTTCGCTAGTCACAGAAACCGCCGATTGGCCCGGTAAGAATGGGCGGTAGACCTTGACCGGTTGATCTTGGGATCGAGAGCTGGATACTTTGAGGTCTTTCTGGTTCTGCTCCTCATCCCGGCCAATGCTCATGTCTACTTCCCCAATGATGCGTCAATACGACGAGGCCAAGGCTGCCTGCGGCGATGCCCTGCTCCTGTTCCGCATGGGGGATTTTTACGAACTGTTTCACGGAGACGCAAAGATCTGCGCCAAGGTCCTTGGGCTGACTCTGACCAGCCGCGACAAGAATACCAACCCCATCCCGATGGCTGGGTTTCCGCACCACCAGCTAGAAGGTTATTTGGCGAAGTTGATCCGCCACGGTCACCGCGTAGCTGTTTGCGATCAAATTGAAGATCCGAAAGAAGCCAAAGGAATCGTCAAACGCGAAGTTACGCGTATCGTCACGGCTGGCACTTTGACAGACGAAGCTCTGCTCGACCCGCTCCAGGCAAATCTGCTTGTTTCACTTTACTCGGCCAACCCAGGCAAAAGTGATGCACCAGTGGGCCTTGCATGGACGGAACTCTCGACCGGTCGATTCGAAGCTGGTATTTTTGCCCGCAACCAAGTGTTGGATGAGCTGGCGAGACTCGAACCTTCGGAAGTCATCTTGCGCGAGGATGATGGCATCCTTTCCCCGGGTGAATGTGATTGGCCTTTGGCTCTCCGCCCCAGCTGGCAGTTCGCGCCCGATGAAGCGATCCGACAGCTTTGCCAGCACTTCGGCGTGAAAAACCTCGAAGGCATGGGATGGGATCACGAAGAAGATCAAGCTGCGATTGGTGCCGCTGGCGCAGTCCTAACGTACTTGCAAGAAACGCAAAAGACTTCACTCGGCCACTTGCGTCAAGTGCTCCCTTTCCGCCAAGGGGAAACACTCGAGATTGATGCTGCGACACGCCGCAGCTTGGAATTAACACACACGATCCGAGATCGCGACCGCAAAGGCTCGCTGCTCGAAGTGCTCGACCAAACCTGCACTTCGATGGGCTCGCGACTGTTGGCCAACTGGCTGGCCGCGCCTTTGCTGCACATCGGTGCCATCCGCTCTCGCCACGAAGCTGTTGGTGAGTTCTTGGGTGACAATAAATTCCGGGGCAATACACGCAAGGCCTTGGACGGCATCTACGATTTGGAGCGTCTACTGGGGCGTGTGGCCACGGGCCGTGCCAGTCCGCGTGACCTCAAACAAGTTGGCAACACATTGGCAAAGCTGCCTGACGTCAAGAACTTGCTCAGCCAGCGACACAATCCTCGAATTCAAAGTATCGAAGAACGGCTAGAGCTGTGCGAAGACCTACGAGATCAACTCATCGCCGCCTTCAACGAAGAGTGTCCGTTGCATCTTCGCGACGGTGGATTCTTGCGAGATGGCTACAACCAAAAGCTCGACGAACTGCGCACTTTGGCGCGAGGCGGTAAACAATGGATAGCTGAGTACCAAGCGAGACAAAGTGAAGAAACTGGCATTCCAAGCCTAAAGGTTGGCTATAACAAAGTCTTTGGCTACTACCTAGAAGTCACAAACGCTCAAAAAGACAAAGTCCCCGACCACTTCGTCCGCAAGCAAACATTGAAGAACGCCGAGCGTTACATAACTGACGAGCTGAAGCAGTACGAGACCAAAGTCATCTCGGCGGACGAACAAGCACTTACTCTAGAGCTGAATCTCTTCTACGAACTTCGGCAATTGGTAGCTAACGCGCTGGTGCAACTGCACAGCATCGCTGTCCTACTTTCCGAGCTTGACGTTTTGGCGGGCCTTGCTGAATTGGCCAATAAGCAAAACTACATTTGCCCTGAGATGTCCGAAGGCAGCGAACTAGAGATTATAGAAGGTAGGCATCCGGTACTCGATCATATGACCGCCCAGGGAACATTCGTCCCCAACGATTGCAGGTTAGGTGGCGAACAAGGCACAGTGATGTTGATCACTGGTCCAAACATGGCAGGTAAGAGTACTTACATTCGCCAGGTTGCCTTGATCACAATCATGGCTCAGCTGGGCAGTTTTGTTCCTGCATCGCGAGCTCGGGTTGGTGTGGCCGATCGTATCTTCGCTCGCGTCGGAGCCAGTGATGAACTGTCGCGTGGCCAGTCGACGTTTATGGTCGAGATGGTAGAGACAGCTCGAATCCTCAACACGGCAACGGAGCAGAGCTTGGTAATCTTGGACGAAATCGGCCGGGGAACGAG
>PKCQ01000059.1 GCA_002862265.1 Planctomycetaceae bacterium
CGACTTTTTCAGTAGTCGCTGGACGAGTTTGGACAACGAACCAGGAACGGCATTACGGAACTGCTCAATACCTGGCACCTCGGCCTGAGTGTGCATCATTGCCAGAGCAAGTTGCGTGTCCCCCGTGAAAGGGGGTCGACCTGCAATCATATGGAACAAAGTAACGCCCAGCGAGTACAAGTCGCTGCGAATGTCGACCTCTCGCCCCTGAATCTGCTCAGGGCTCATATACATTGGCGTTCCGAGCGTCGTACCAGCTCGAGTCAACTTGGGGTCGTCGCCGAGAAACGTACGAGCCAGCCCGAAATCGGCCACTTTGACTTCGCCATCCCGCGTGAGCATGATGTTCTCAGGCTTGATATCCCGATGCACAATCCCACTAGAAGCCGACTTGTTCAGGGCGGCTAAAATCTGAAGGAGTATGCTTAGAACTTCGGGCAATTCCAGCTGCCGATCCTCAACGCCCTTCGGCTGATTCGCCGCCTCGCTATCCACCGTTTGGAGGTTGCCTGAGCCACCTTTGGAGCTAGCCTCGACCGATGACGGGAAGTTGTTCGTCGCGTCGAGCGTTAGGTACTGACGTAGATTGGCACCTGGGATAAACTCCTGAGCGATGAAACGCAGCTCATCGTCTCGGCCCACGTCGTAAACTTGAACAATGTTAGGGTGGATCAACGCTGCGGCCGACCGCGCTTCGTTCATGAATCGCTGAAGATTCGTTTCATCGGTCGCAAGTGATGCCTTGAGAATCTTGATCGCCGCCGGGCGTTGCAGATCTTCGTGCAGGGCATAAAACACATCAGCCATACCACCACTCCCGAGAGCATGTTCAATCCGATAGCGTCCTACCAGCCGTCCTGGCTCGATGGCGTCTAGTTTAGGACTGGAAGTGCTCATAATTCGGTACGGTGGTGGGGCGTTACACTAGTGTTGCTAGTGTAGTCGTTTTGTTGCAAAAACCGCTATTCACCCCACGTTTGGTCCAGCGGCAAAACTATTCGGGTTGCTCCACTGCAGCCATCTTCCTCGCTACGCAATCACTCAATTCAAGCAATCTTTGTGGCGTCAGTTGTTCGGCACGCGTCTGCGCGTCAAATTCCATCTCATCCATGATTTCATCCACGGCTGGCTTGTCCAAATCTGGTTTGACGGCGCTCACGAGAGCCGAACGCAGAAACTTACGGCGATGGATGAAAATGTTTCGCACCAAGCGATGGAAAAAGTCAGGATCCTTGATTCGTTTCCGCATGATTTTTTGCGGCTGGATATCAAGGATGGCCGAATCGACCTTAGGGGCTGGCCAGAAAACCCTCGGCGGCATAAGACGCACTATCTCAGCTTTGCACTGAGCCTGAATCCAAACGGAGAGAGCACTGTAGTCTTTCGTGCGCGGCTTGGCGATTATTCGCTGCGCGAGTTCTTTTTGAATCGTGGCGACCATTCGAGTCGGCCAAGGCTTCATATCTAGCAGATTGGACAGAATCGGCGTCGCCACGTTGTACGGTAAGTTGGCAACTAGCTTTAGTCTCGATCCTGAAATCGCAGCGAGCTTTTCTTGTAGCGTCTGTACAACTTGTGGATGTAACGTATTCTTACCCTTCAGAGCGTCCTGTTGCAGCAAAGTCACATTTTCGCGGTCTTCAAATTGATTTGCGGCCAGAGGCGCCAACAAGGAATCGATCTCGATTGTGACGACATGCCCCGCTTTGGCTGCGAGTAAGCCGGTAAGCGAGCCCATGCCTGTACCTACTTCGAGCACCACGTCGCGCTGTGAGATCTCAGCCGTGTTGGCAATCATCTCAACTAAGTTTAGGTCGATCAGGAAGTTTTGACCGAACTTTGTTTGGGGCTGCAAGCCAGCAGCTTGAAAGCGATTCTGGAGATACGAAAGTGTCTGACGTTGCGACATAGAAGAGTTACTTTTTCGGGCCGGACAGGCGAAATCTAAGTTTTCGACAAATCGCAACCCGAAGCGTGAATGAGGCCTGAAGACACTCGCCTCACCCACGCTTGGGGTTGTGTCGCATCACCTAATTCTGCGAAGGCAACGCAGTGATGACGCCTTTCAATTGTTGTTCCACATACTTAGCCAAAATATCAGTTTCTAAGTTCACGAAGTCCCCCAACTGCAACTCCCCGAGAGTCGTCTCGGCCAGTGTGTGTGGGATCAAGGCAACTGAGAATCCAGTATCGGTTACATCAACCAGGGTCAGCGAGACTCCTTGGACTGTGATCGAAGCTTTAGGTGCCATCTGACGCAGCATTTTTTCTGGACATTCGAAAACCATGTCGCACCAATCGTCATGGTCGCGGCGACTGGACAACCGCCCGACGCCATCGACATGCCCGCTCACCAAGTGCCCGCCAAGTCGATCTCCCAGTGCCAGAGCTCGTTCGCTGTTCACTGGCGATCCGACTTGAAGTTGCCCAAGGGTCGTCTTCGCCAATGTCTCTTCACCGGCCTGAAAACTCATCGACTGCTCATCCAGTGCTACGATCGTCAGGCAGCACCCGTTACTAGCAACGCTGTCGCCAATCGCCAAGTCTTCGTACTGCTCAGGCCGCGCGAGCCGCAGCAAAATCCCGTCGGCTTCTTGCTCGATGGCTAAAATTTTCGCTTTTGTTTCTATAAGCCCAGAAAACATCGGTCTTCCAAGTAATCTCTGCTGGACGATTCAAGGGAAATCCCCTTAGGACCTACCGCCTTGAATCCCTCAATGGGAACTAAAATCATACGGAAATTTATGTTAATTACCGCTTCTCCAATAGCCGTAATTGATCCTTCGGCAACGAATCCAGGAAGCGATCTTGCCATGACGGCAATTCCACTTGGCCCCTCATTCAATGGTTCACCGCGAGCAATTGGAAGCCCCATTCCCCCCTTGCCTCGACTTAAAGTGAACATTCTTCGCATTCGGTCGGCAGTTGGGCCACCAAAGTCCTAAATGAGTTTAAGACTGCCACAGTCAGGGAAAGCAAGAGAAATTCTGGCTAATCCCAATAAGGAAGAATCGGGGGCTGCGAATCTAGGCCGTCTTTGCGTTCGCATGGGTCGCTACGATGCCCCTGATTTGAATTGCCAGTGCTAGTCGAGTCGTCAAGTTTCCGCACAATAGCGTTCTAAAGATGGATGAGACTTAATTCGCAAACTACTCCGTAGTTCGGCGCATCCATCAACGCGAAAAGCTGACTTCGGACAAGCAAAGCGGCGGCGAGTGCCCGCCGGAACGGGAAGGGTAAATGATGAGCACAATTCAAGCTGTACATGCACGCCAGATTTTGGACAGCCGCGGGAATCCAACGGTAGAAGTAGAAGTCGAATTGCTGGACGGTTCTTTGGGCCGAGCCGCAGTTCCTAGCGGTGCCAGCACCGGTGCTCACGAAGCTTGGGAATTGCGTGACGGTGAGACCGACGTCTACATGGGCAAAGGCGTCACCAAAGCAGTCGAAAACGTCAACGGCGAAATCGCCGACGCCCTGTATGGCCTCGATGCGGTCAGGCAGCGTGACATTGATCACGTGATGCTAGAACTGGACGGAACCCCAAACAAAAAGCGACTCGGCGCGAATGCGATTCTCGGTGCCTCACTTGCCGTCGCCAAAGCTGCTGCCAACTTCGTCCAACTCCCGCTCTACCGCTACCTCGGCGGCACTTCGGCTCACATGCTGCCTGCTCCGATGATGAACATTGTCAATGGTGGCGAGCACGCCGACAACTCTGTCGATGTGCAAGAATTCATGGTCATGCCTCTCGGCTTCGACCGATTCTCTGACGCACTGCGAGCTGGTGTTGAGACCTTCCATCACTTGAAGAAAGTACTCAGCAGTCGAAAGCTGAACACAGCCGTCGGTGACGAAGGTGGTTTTGCTCCCGACCTAGGCAGCAACCAAGAAGCACTCGACTTGATCATGGAAGCCATCGACAAGGCAGGTTACAAAGCGGGTGAGCAAATTCAAATCGCTTTGGATGTCGCCGCAACCGAGTTTTACGACTCCGGCGAAAAGGTTTACTCGATAGACGGTAAGAAGTTGTCTGGGCCTGAAATGGTCGACTTCTTGGCAGGCTGGGTTGACCAATACCCCATCTGCTCGATCGAAGACGGATGTGCTGAAGACGATTGGGAAAGCTGGAAGTTGTTGACGGACAAGGTCGGTGACAAGGTGCAACTCGTTGGCGACGACTTGTTCGTGACCAACGTCGAACGCCTGCAACGCGGCATCGACGAAGGCATCGGCAACAGTATCTTGATCAAGGTCAACCAAATCGGAAGCTTAACTGAAACCATTGACGCAATCCAACTCGCCGCACGCAATGGCTACACTTCGATTTCCAGCCACCGATCCGGCGAAACCGAAGACGCCACCATCGCTGACTTGGCAGTTGGTCTTTCGACTGGCCAGATCAAGACAGGCTCAGCTTCTCGAAGCGACCGCATGGCCAAGTACAATCAATTGCTCCGCATCGAAGAAGAGCTCGGCGACACCGCAACCTACGGCGGCCCGATTTTCCCAAGCAAGTAAACTCGCCTTATGATAGGAATTCAGCGAACAATTTGATAACACCGATCGCCCTAAACCCCTTCGCGGAAATCCGCAGAGGGGTTTTCTTGTTTGGAATGGAGATGGTGCTCAGCATGATCATAAGATCTGCAAATATCGCGAATTGCCCTAGTCGCTACATTTCCATCTAGCTTGCGAAGACTACGCTGCGCGTGACAAGGCGATGTTTGTGATATGAGTCGAAAAGTCGTTCACAGCTTCTTGAGCCGTATTCCAAGGTATGGAATTACCTCCTTCGTGAACCATGGGTTCTTCGCGAGCCAGCGATTAGTTATCGAGCTCGGGTGCGGCGACGGCGAGTTGGCTGGCGTGAATTCCCGCCACGCATGGACGATTCCCGTCAGCGATGACTTGCGGTGTTTTCCTAACCGATGCTCATGTGCATATTGACAGATAACCAACGTCCATCTCACGGCACCTAGTTGACTCAACAATTGTTCGAGCCACAGTTGGGCATACTCCGATCGTGAAGGTAAACCACCGGACTCTCCCGTGCCGGGACAACAGAACTCCCTGGGCACAAGCGCGACCTTGGATACATCGAAAAACTCGTCTAGCGATCTATCCATCCAATCACCCAGTCTCTCTTCACTAGGATCATCCCATGGCATGCCAGATTCTTGGACACGACTGCCTGGTGCCTAGCCGATTATCAACACACTTGCGGCGACAATCGTTCTTCGACCACACGGCAGCTCGCACTCGCATTCTCGGCAACTACGAATTTGCTGCAGCAAATCGTTCAGTTCACTGCTGACGAGATCCTACCCTTATGTGCCTTGATACCGAGAATGCCAGTCATTAATAGTTTGAGGCTTAAGTCAACCTCAAAGGATACTTTGGCTGCATTCATCTACAGGTAAAGAATTCTGAGGAGACGATCGACAACAGAATGTCGCGGAGATGGAAGTCTGTACCAGCAGACTGCTCGTAGAGCCGGTCAAGGTTGTCGCGGTCGCGGAAGGTGAGTTGGCGAGCCATGGCGTAGGACAACATGTTGCTGATGAATGCTCGGGAAAACTTTTCTTTGTCTTCCATGAGAATTTCTTTCAAGCCGAGTGGTCCTTCAAAGGCTCGGCCGTCCATGTGAACGGTTCTGGTATCCAACGGATAGCGTCCCGAATCCTTCTTCTCAGAATAGTTGCTGACGTCCCTGTATTCGTCGCGCCAACGTCCGATCACATCAAAGTTCTCCAATGCGATGCCGAGCGGATCCATCTTCTTGTGACAGCTATTGCAGCTTACATTCTCGCGGTGTGCATCGATCGTTTCCTTGATAGTCTCTGCTTTTGACGGCGGACGGAGTGCAGCGATTTCCAAGTCTGCGGGTGTCTCAAGATGATCTCCGTAAAAGCTCTTCAACACCCAGGCACCACGATAAAACGGGTTGGTGTACTCGCCGTTGTTGGTGGTCATCAGCATGAACCCAGCCTGAGCAAGAAGACCTCCGCGAAAGCGATCATTCTCACCTAAGGTTACTTTGGAAAATTCGGAGGTGATCGCTTTAGGTCTGTAGTCGACCGGTGAAATTTTGGTTGCCCCAGGACGTTTGTAAGGCTTGGCGACAGAATGCCCTTCGATCCGATAAATGTAATTGAGCTCTGGAGTGATCATCACGAAATCTGAGTCAATGAAATTCTCTAAACTCAGGTTGCTGTGAAGAACTTCTTTGAAGAATTCAACCGGCTCTCTCTTGATCTGATCTCTAGCGAAAAGCCTTTTAAAAGAAATAAAAATAGCTTCAGAGATTTCGTCTTCAGCGGTGGTGCTGCCGAAAGGAGCAGCAAACTTCTTGTTAGAGTCCCCTAGAAGATTGGCAGCAAACTGTCTATAGTTATCGATTTTTTCTCTCATCATCAAGCTTTGAGATGGAAAAAGAAGTTTACCGCTACCGGGATCCTCAGTTGCAATGTCAACAACTGTCGAACTTGTTTTTTCTAGTCCGATAGTTACATCGAAAATTGGG
>PKCQ01000548.1 GCA_002862265.1 Planctomycetaceae bacterium
AGGCAAGTCGCGGCGAAAGGCTACCTTGTTAGCCGAGAAAGGCTTGCCCATCGACCATCCGACGCCGTTGGCCATGCCCGAACTGCGATATCTCAAATTCATACTCTTGCAATTGGACTGATCCGTGGACTGGGATCCTGAGATTGACACGCCTGCGACGATCCTGATCGTTGGCGGTAACGCGATCGGAATCGAAGCAGCGCTTTACGCTCGCTTTCTTGGCTACTCCGTGATTGTTGCCGCTGCGGCACGAGTTGGAAACAAGTTGTTGGCAGCGGGAGACATTCCCATGCCCGGCACTTGGGGCGAACTCACCACGCCGCTTGGTCTAGCTGCATTGGAGACGCAAAATGCCGGAACGACTGAGGCGATGCGCGGCGAAGCCGCGGGAAATGTGCCAACGCACAGAGAGTACGTCGAGCAATATTTGATTCCGGTTGCCAAGACCGATCTCATCTATGAATCCGTTGAGATCAACTCACCTGTGCAGTCTGTCAGTCGTTCTGAAGTTTCGGTGGCGAGCAAGCTAAGTAGGGAAGAATTGGCGGATTGTGAGTTTCGTGTTTTGATCGATTCGGCGAAGCGCGGTGCACATTCGCAGGTTGTGGATATCGTGCTTGATTGCGTGGGGCTACCGGCAACGCATGGCTCAGCCATGGGCGGAGGCCTTGCTTGTGGCGAGGCGGAGATTCTCGGCATGGATTGTGAGGAACAAACGGCCAAGGGCTTTTTCACTTCCGGAAGCTTGGGAGCGTTGACATCGGAGGCTGGTAAGTCGATCATGCTCTACGGTGATAGCGAAGCGGTTATCGATTCCGTCCGGCGTCTGCAAGGGGAGATGGCTGATGGTACCGGTGCACGTTTGCTCTGGTTAGTGCCAATGGGAACTTCCGCTCTGCAGGATGAGGAGACGAAGAAACTGTCCGAGGCTTTCGTCCCCGGGTTCTCAACGATTCCTATCTGGGGAGTCGAAAACATCACCGAAAAGGAAGATGGCGGTTGGCAGTTAAGGGTGCAGTCTTCGCTGGATGAGATGCTGGATCTTGAGTGTGATGCATTTGCGAGCTGTGTATCGCAGGCGGAAAATGCGGGGCAAGTTGCTCGGCGGCTATTGCCGGAAAGCAAAATAGCGACGGCGGACCCGCATTATTATCTGCTAAAGGATCAGGTTGACGATGCGGAGGCCAACCGAAATCAAGTTCGTGAAGTATTCGCCTTGATTGGCGGACGGGCCGATTTAAATCTCTACAACACGGTACAAGTGCCTGAGTAGCTGGCCGGAACTTCTATTCTACAAAACATGCGGACTTGGATTCGCTCGCTTGCGGCGTGGCTTTATTGTGCAGGCAACGCTCAATCTTTTGCGAGCGTGTCCTCTTTGAAGGGTTCGATTGGCTTTAGTTTGTCGCCGTGGCCAGCGAGGCGAAGGAGCCTTTGTGACTCCTTCAAAGCAAAGTCAACGTCCATGAATGGCTCGTAGCTGATGTCTTGCCAGAGAACTCGACCATCGGGAGCGATCAAGAATGTGCCGTGGAGTGGTTGTTGCTCAAAGTCGTCAAAGCAGCGATAAGCCTTGAATGCCTTCTGTTCAGGATCAGAGTGCAACGGAATGTCCAGCGGCTTGCTGTAATCTGCCAACGCTTCTTTAAGCGATTCCATCTTCTCCGAGCTGACGGCCACCAAGTCGATTCCGACTTCGCGAAATTCATCAGCCCGCGGCGAGAACTCGTGCAGCTGCTCAACACAGTGCAGGCACCCAAAGCCGAGGTAGAAGATTACTAAGGTTGGCTTGCCCTTGAGGTCTTTCAGACGCAATTGCTCGCCATCTGAAGCCTGGGCTTGAAAGTCCGGAGCCAAGTACGGGTGCCAGCGGAACGGTCCGAGCGAATCTAAGTCCGGGCGGTCGCCAAGATCATCCGCCAGCTCGTACTCAGCACGCCAGTTTTCTTCTAGTCCCAATTCGAGAGCGAGTGGGGTGAGGCGAGCTAGCAGCGGAGTTTCGATGTCTGCCTGTGAAGCGAGTAATTGGAGTTTTTCAAAGTCCTCGCGAACGTCTTCCGGTGACTTAGGGTTGAAGCTTAAGAAAATCTTCGTCGCCAAGGGGAGAATTTGCTCGGGCTTAGATTTGATTTCTTTCTCGACTGTTTCCAGAGCTTCTTTTTGCTTTCCGGCTTTGGACTGCCATTCCGCTAAGAGCAAGTTGTCTTTTAGGTCCGCTTTCTTCCAGTCCTTCAAAGCCGCTTCCCAGTCTTTATTGGCAGCGATGAGTGCAATTTCGATCGACTTCGCAGCCTTCTCGAGCTGCGGGTTCAGACGCTTGAGTTCTTTCGTTGACTCTTCGCGTTCTTTCTTCCGGCGCTCACGATTGGCAGTAGCCTTCTTCGAATCTCCTTTGTCAACATCCTTTTTAGCAGCAGCTTCGTCTGCCTCTTTTTGTTCTTCCATTCCTTTCAGAGACGCTTTGTTGTCTGAGACCTTTTGGAGGAGTTGTCCCTGAATCGCCCTTGCCTCGTTGGCTTTGCCTGTCATTGCATAAGCAACGCCGAGGTACTTGAGGCGTTCCGCTTCAAGCCTCCTGTCTTCAGTCGACTCGAGGTACATCGTCTCCGAGAGCTTGATCAACTCGTCCCATAGTCTGTAGCTGGACAGAACGAGCAATAGCCGCTCACGACCATACTTGCTGCTGCCGCGCCGCTCCAAGCTGTTGTACTTGGGGTGTCGTGGAAGCTCGAGCATGTTCTTGGCTAGCGAGAGACCATCTTCAACTCGGCCAATCTTGATCAAATTGCGAATGAGCCACTCGTTGTTGTGCGCGAAGTTGTGGATTTGATCTGGCATGACGCGATCACGCATCATGTGAGCGTGGTCGACGCGCGCTGATGCTTCTTGCTGCCAGACAGCGTCTTGGTAGCGATGCAATTTATCGTATATGTGGCCAGGCATGTGCCACATGTGAGCCACACCTGGAAGACTAGGGCCGCAATTCGCAGCGCTATGAAGTGCTCGCTTGGCTTTGTGGCGATCCCAAAGGTGAATCCGGTAATGGTGAGCGGGGTGCATTGGGTTTTCATCGAAGACGTCACCGATGATTGAGTTGACGGCAACGTAGCTGACGATGGGCAGGCCTGCTCGCGAGTTCTGCCAAAGTTGTAGCGCTAACAGTGCTTTGGCATCAATGTCTTCAGGATATTCCTCGACAATCTCTTCCAAGGCACGGGTGTATTTTTGTGCTCGATCCTTCCGCTCGATCTTCTTGCCTTTGTCGTCTTCCTCTTTTAGGAACTGCTCGTAAGAGAGAATGAACATCTTTTCACGCTCTGTGGTGCCTTCGATCCGCTCGACTGCTTCAGCGACGAAGTCACGAGCTCGCTCTCGATTTCCGGTGTTTGCTTGTGCCATTCCCCAGTATGCGATGGCGCAATCCGGATCATGCACGGCAGCTTGGCGGAAGGAACGCTCGGCTTCGTAATACCAGAAGCCATGCAGCTGGGCGACGCCTTGGTTGATGAACTTCTTCGTGAGTTCGTTCTCTGTCGAAGCCGCGAACTGAATGTTGCCCATCCCTGGCATCAGATATGCTGCTTGACGTGGGCCGTCGTTAAACGCGTCGCCGTGCGTGGAGTGCCCAGCCAGAACGCCTTCTTCAGGATCTGCAGTGAAGCCAAGATCGACGAATTGGAGGGTGCAGATAGTTGCGATGAAGAAAAGCGGTATGGTTCGAAGCATGAGTCGCAATTTGGTGAGGTGGGAGAAAGCAAGAGTCCTGGACGTTGCCGCTCAAGAGTCAATCTATATTCACCTAACGATTGCAAATTGGCAATTCGCAGCTTTCAAACTTGTCACGTATTCTGGCGATTTGGCTGGAGGAACCCGGAAGTTCTTTCTTAGCCTTGCCAATCGGACTACTCCTGAGTCGATTCCAAAGCTTCATGATGAGGATGGTCGGAAATCACTGAACCCCCGCCGCCAGCGCCGATATCTGTTGGCGAGAAGCGTCCGCGGCTGACCGGATTCGGTACGCCAACCGCACTAGGGTTGTTGCGAGGAGTGAAGAATCGGCCGCGTTCGCGAGCGTCTTGATAGGCAGCCCCTGGCCATCCGCCTTCGCTGAGACCAACTTGATTGTAGTTCAGAAGGGAGCCTTTCTGAATGTGGAAATCGCGTAGGGCTATTTGGTAGTCAACCAGTGAACGATAGTAGGCCACCTGACTCTGAGCCAATGCTTGCTGAGCTTGAAGCAGGAAGTTGATGTTGTCCAAACCGCTTTCGTACCGAGCTTGCAATGCTTCAACTCGATCGAAATCGGACGCTTCCCGATTATAGTTGGCTTGCATCAGAGCGTGTGCTCGGGTGACGTTTCGCGAAGCGTTGCTCAAGTCGTGTGAGATGCGAAGCTCTTGTTCGCAGAGAATCGCTTTAGACTTTGCCAAGTTCCAGCGAGCGTTCGCAATCGCGGCGCCAGCCTGTCGCATGCCAACGGGATATCCCAGTTCGAAGCCAGCTTGCCACTCTTGGTAGTCGCCTTCGAAGATGTTTTGATAAACCGATTCAAACGAGTTATTCGGATCGCGGCTGCCGATCAAGTGGTCACCGAGTCCTCGATAGCGATACTGCCCGACGAAATCGAGTGTCGGTCGCTTGTTGAGTTTGGCGGCGAACAATTCGAGTTCGCGTTGCTTGACGGTCCATTTCTGACGGCGGATTTCAACTCGCTTGGTCATGGCGTCGGACAGTGCAGCGTGCCAGTCGTAGATGACTTCGCCTTCCATCGGCTTGGTAACGGGTTTGATCAAGGACCCATCCGTGGCTTGCATCCCGAGCAAGTAGCGCAAACGTTGTTCTTGCGTGTACAAGCCAGTTGGGCCAGTCAGCGAGTCCTTCACAAGTACATCGAAGTTGTAGTACTGTGAACGAGCTTGTGCCTCGGCAGCGGCATCGCCACCGCGAGCACCTACTCTTTGCAGCTCTTTAATTCGTTGCCATGTCAACAAGGAGCTGTTTCGACCTGCAACCTGAGCTTCCAAATTGTGATAGGCAAAGTACAAATCCCAGTATGCGGTCTCGACGTCCCGTACAAAGTTGATGACTGAGGACTCGAAATCTGCCAGCGAAATGTCAGTGCGAATTCGAGCGATCAAAACACCGTTGTACGAACCGACTGGCGAACCAGGACCAGCGATGCGGTTGAAGTCCAAGCCGGCACCTTGCATCAGCGGTTGGCGATACTGGGCTTCGAAAAAGCCTGTGAAATCACTTGCGAAGAATCGAGCTGGGCTATTGTTTCGGTTGTAGATCATCGAGTGGCGGGCGGTCCAGGTCGCACCCGTCGCGGTGGTCTTCGACAGGGCGTAGTTGAAGTTGCCCAGAGTTTGCTCGCTGGCGATCGGCTGGAACACTAAGAACGTGGTGTTATTTGGCTGATTGTTCTTTTGCCAGAAAAGCTGACTGGAGACTTGTGCATCGAAGCGAGACAAAGCAGCTTCAACGCCCCCGCTGCCGGATTCGGTCAGAGCCGGATCGTAAGTGGAAGCAGTTCCGCCTGCAGCAGCGACGACACTGCCGCCAAGGGATCTCATGATCTCGCCATTGCCAAGTGCCATCTGAATGGCATCATTGAGTTCCATTGAGATCGACGGCAAGTCGGAAGGATTTTCAAGCGAGTGCGGCATCGGTGTGTGCTCGGCCTGTGGATGGAGGCATGAGCACTCGTTGGGGTATTCGATCTTGGTTTGAACCGAACTGTGGTAACTCGGTGCATCGGACCAGTCGTTGCTTAGGCGAAAGTCCCGGATGTTCTTGCTGCAGCCGCCGCTTAGAAGTAGACCGAAAAGACATGCCCAGGTCGTCGCGATTTGAGTTCGACGATTTGTGAACGCAACTTGCATTTCCAATTCCCCAGATGCAGCGCCAATGCCCGCAAAACTGGAGTTGCAGGCATATTTGCTGTGGAAGCAAAATCAGGATCGACGAGTGGACCCGCTGCATCGCTTATCGGGAGCAGAAATGATGCTACTCGAACATTCGATGCTCTATGAGCATGAAGAAGTAACGCTAGCACATAACTTTTTGCTACAACCCACTCGGCCCGAACGACCCTCAGAGTTTGCCAAACCGGAGAGAATGCAGCGCACCGTCTCTTGAGAGAGCGCATCGCCGAAAGATGTCGGGCCCGTCTGAAATTAAGTCAAAAAAGTCGTATCGCCGAGAGGCGTCCGGCCTTCAGCGTTCTTTGAATGGCCGCTTGCAACAAGCGGCCGCAAAAGCGCTTCGCTCGTTGTAGGCCTACGGGCAGAGTATGGCTCGCGAGAGTCGCTTAGCCGAATACGTTGGTTAGTGGCCTTCGAATCCGGTGAGCAACCACGGTTGTTTCTGGCAGCAGCGATCAGAGAGGCCACCGCAGGCCTCGGCCAAGTCGACTTCGGCAAGCTTGGCTTCCAATCGGCGGCGAATCTCTTCTGCGTGAGCTTTGAGAAGTTCACTGCGTGCCGTGGCGAGCTCGACGGCGGCGGA